>NZ_ALPM01000115.1:0-23400 GCF_000294595.1 Arthrobacter sp. TB 23
GCGCCAGCCGGTGGGGACCGGCGTCCGCATCGGCTGTCGCGCTGGCCCATGCGAGAACAAACCGTCGCCAAAGCTGAAGAGACCACTCAGCAGGATCTGCTCATCCAGCCCGGTCAGGTCGGTTGCCCCGGACCCCAGTGGATCCAACAACTGCTCCACCCGCTCCGCCGAGGAAAACACTGACAGCATGGCCACCAGGTCAGCGATCGCCTCATGCAGCGCAAACTGGTCGAGGGAAGCGAACTGGTCCGACCAGCGGGTTCGGTACCCCGCAAGGATCGCGTGGGTCACCTCATGGGCCACCAGGTCGCGATACAACGCCAACGGCACCGACAGACGCTCCCGGCCATCCCGCCGATGCCCAAACCGGACCACTCCGTCTTCCCGGTCGTAGCCAGAATCGGCGTAGGGCACCGTGTCATACGCGTGAATCCGCAGCCGCCGTCCTCGGGCCCACCCCATCCGGCGGCCGAGGGTTGACTCGAAGGCTGCCAGCGTCGACGCCGCCACGGCGTACGTGTGCTGGGCCAGGAAGCGGCGGTTGGCCAGCAGCTCACCGAGGTCATTCGGTGGATTCTCGTCCATCAGCATCCACGGATCGACGTCCTCGCCCAGGAGTAGCTCCAACGGTTTCCCACGCGGGCCGCGAACGACGATGTCGAATCGCGCGCTGCGCGGCCCCCCACCAATGCGCTCAACGGGCACGCGGAGCGTCGTGGTCATCGGACCTTCGGCGCCCAACGTGAACGGACCCTCGGCCAGAATGGTCAAGGGGCGCAGCTCCCCGGTATGGCTTCCGGGCCCCAGCATCACGCCNGCCCGCCATTGGCACCTCTCCCTACTGCGACCCGGGATCAGTCTTCCACCGGACCGCTACCAAAAATATCTACCCCTGCGCCCCGGCCGTCAAGCACCAAAATCCCAGTAACACCCCAATAACACCGTGCAGCAGATACTGGCTGCCAACCGCCGGCGCCGTCGCGTGGACACTGCTACCTGACGAACGCCGCTCCAGTCGATGCCACTCAACGAGGAGTAGCCATGAATACCACTGCAGCGACCGCCGCTACCCAACGGGGGTCCGGGCTCAGCGCCGCCCAGATCACGGCCCTGAAACCGCATGTAGTGAACCTCAGCCGAGGCAAGTTCTCGACCGGTGGTGAAATAAGTACCACTGCAGCCGACGTGGATGCCATTTTCCAGAATCATCTCCCCAAGTTCGCACCAGACGGCGACGCACCGATCATGGTCTACGCCCACGGCGGTCTGGTGAGCGAGGCAGCTGGCCTCCGTTCCGCACATCAGCAAAGCGAATGGTGGAAATCGAATGGCGTGTACCCGATCTTCTTCGTCTGGGAGACAGGCTTCCTCGATGCACTGTTCGGCTCTCTGCCCGGAACCAGGGGCGTCCTGGGAGATGTGAGGGACCGCGCAATCGAGCTGATGGCACGGGCCGCTAACGGTGAGCGGATCTGGGGCGAAATGAAGCGGTTTGCCGAAGACGCCTCGGCAACGGGTGGCGGCGCGCTCTACGTGGCAAAAGCACTCGGCAATTATGTGGCAGCACACCCGAAGACCAGCGTCCACGCCGTCGGCCACAGCGCCGGCTCCATCTTCCACTCCTACTTTGTGCCAGCCGCCCTGAAGGCCGGGGTCCCCGAGTTCGCGACGGTCAGCCTACTGGCACCCGCCGTCCGCACCGATACGTTCAAGGCGAAGTTGGCACCCGAGGCCGGTAAAGGCATCAAATCCCTGGCGATGTACACCATGACGCAGCAGGCCGAGCTTACTGACACCTGCCCCGGTGGCTACGGGAAATCGTTGTTGTATCTGGTCCGTGCGTCCTTCGAAAAGGAAGAGTTCACGCCCATTTTGGGTTTGCAGGAGTGCGTCAACGCGGACCCCGAACTGCTCAAGTTCTTCGATGACGACGGCGGTAAGGCGAAGGCAGAGGTGATCTGGTCAATTTCCGAGACCGGACCTGAAACACGCCGGAGCACTGCGACCACCCACGGGGGATTCGACGACAACACTACGACCATGGAGAGCGTCGCCCGCAGGATTACGGGCAGGAAACCGAAACCCTTCGGCGCCCGAATGATCAGTGAGCCGTGGGCTGTGGCCCCCACCGTCCGCGAGGAACCCCCCGTAAGTACCCGACGCGCCCTATGTATCGGAATCAACGCCTACCCGCCGGGCAAAGAACTGTATGGCTGCGTCGCTGACGCGGAGGCGTGGGGCAAACAGCTGGAGTCGGTCGGATTCGAGGTGACAACCCTGCTCGATGGGGCGGCCACCAGGGTCAACATTCTTCAGGGCATTTTCGACCTGGTCGCGCATAGCACCGCCGGGGATGTGCTCGTCATGCAGTACGCGGGCCATGGGACGTACATTGATGACCTCGATGGTGATGAAGCGGAGGATGGCAACGGGGAAAAGCTGTTCGACGAGGCGCTTTGCCCGGTGGACTTTCAGGGCGGAAACCTGATCATCGATGACGATCTTGGGGAACTCTTCGACCTACTCCCGGAAGGGGTAAGCCTCACCGCCTTCTTCGACTCCTGTCATTCAGGTGACGGTACCCGGCTCTTACCGTCGCTGGGCACTGCAGTCACTGACGGGGCCGAGCAGGCAGCCAATCATGGCCGACGGGCACGGTTCCTGGTCCCTGACACGACCACCATTGAAAACTTCCGGTTACGTCGCGGCGCAGCTGCGAACCCGGGCAAGCGAGCCACCGCCCGCGAACTGCTGTTTAGCGCCTGTCAGCCTGACGAAGTGGCCTACGAGACCGGCGGGCACGGCGACTTCACCGCCGCAGCAAGCCTGCTGCTGGCCCCAAGCGCCGAGAAGATCACCAACGCCGATTTTCTGGCCAAAGTGCTCGAATCGTTTGCTCATCAGCCGCGGCAGAACCCCTACTTCTACGGTGTCGCTGCTGCTTCCGCCAGGACGTTCCTGGCACCGCTGACCCGGCCCGTGGATGCCGGCCAGGGCCTCCGTCCAGCGTCCGGTCAATCCAGTGAAACCAGTGAAACCAGTGCAGTCGCCCCGGAGGTTGCCGCCGCACGCGCACGAGCAGCGGCAACCTTCCTGCGGGCGACTGCCGATTTCATCGACGGGTGAATTAGACCGACGGCGCGTGGGTGTTTTCAGTTGGCGATGCCGGTTCCGTGGCAGCACCGTCCGTGGCGCCCCAGTTCTTCAGCATCTCAACGGCGTCCAGCCCGGTGGTGTCCTTGAGTAGCTGGAAGGTCTGCTGCAACCCGCCGGACACGTTCTTGCTCAACTGGGTGGCACCGTCGTTGGAGATGACGGTCATGTTGTCGATTCCCGACATTGGGGCGGCGATTTCCCGAGCGATCTGCGGGAGGATTTCCATCACCTTGTTGAGAATTGCTGCTTCGTTGAACTGCTCGTACGCCTTGGCCTGGGCTTCGATTCCCTCGGCCTCCGCGATTCCCTTCTGCCGGACAACGTCTGCCTCGGCCTGGCCGCGAAGCGCGATGATCTCCGCTTCCGCTGCACCGTTGGCCCGGGTCACTGACGCCGCTGCGTTACCGCGTGCGGTGTTGGCGGCGGCCTCAGCTTCAGCGGTGACCTTGTCACCCTCAGCGCTGAGGCGGCGCTTGGTCAGCGCCACTTCCGCCTCAACCTGATCGGCTTCAGACTGGCGCTTGCGCTGCTCGAGCTTACCGGCCGCTTCCTGCTCCACCCGGTACTTTTCTGCGTCGGCAGGCTTGCGGATCTCAATATCCAGTTCACGTTCACGCAGCTCGGACTGCCGTGAAGCAACCTGCTGTTCCTTGACCAGGATCGACTGGCGCTGCTCAGCTGCAGCCAAGGGACCCGCCGCGTCGGCCTGGGCCTGCCGTGCGTCCGCGACCTCCTTGAGCTCGGCCCGGCGGATGGCGAGCCGCTGTTCGGCAAGCGCAACCTGCTCGTCCGCGATCGCAGCGGCCTCGGCAGCTTCCTGCGCCGCATTCGCTTCGGCAATCTTCGCCTGCTTCTCAGCGAGTGCCGCCTCGGGCCGGCCCAGGTTCTTCAGGTAGCTGGAATCGTCGTCGACCGACTGGATCTGGAAGGTATCAATCTCCAGACCCTGGTTATGCATTGAGTGCTCGGCCTCTTCCTTGACACTCTTGGCGAAAGAAGCACGGTCCTTGATGATCGAGTCCACGCTCAGCGTGCCCACGATGGAGCGCAACGAACCGGACAGGGTCTCTTGGGTGTAATGGTCGATCTGATCCTGCTGGTTCAAGAATCGTTGAGCGGCGCGGCGCACCGCCTCTTCGTCGCCCCCCACTTTGATCTGGGCGACACCGGTCAGCCGAAGCTTGATGCCGTTCTTGGAGATACCCTCAATCTGAAGGGTCACCTGGCGTGAGGCGAGCGAGATGGAGAACGCCTTCTGGCTGAACGGGTTGATGAATGTGCGACCGAACACCACACGCTGGCTTTCCTGGCTGCCTTTGCCGGTGATGATCAGTGCTTCGGACGGGCTCGCAATCCGCAGTGCAAGACGCGCGACGATGGCGGCAATAACTGCCAATACCACCAACACGGCAAGCACAATGCCGACAACAATAAACTGACTGAGGTCCACTACAGCCCCTTCTATGGGATTTACAAAGGATGAGTGGCCGGAAGTTCCAGTGCCTCGCCGGTATCGGCCGGGTCAATACTGGAGTGCCCGTGCGGTCCCCCACCGCCCGTTATGTGTCGGACGCCACCCTATGGACGGTACACGACCCACTCCCGGGAAGCTGGGCGTTCCAAAGCTCGACGACAACGCGGACGGCCACCATCGTTGGGCTGGCGGCGGTCCGGCGTCGAACGTCAGGTGGGTTAAACCTCGGACACCGCGGCGGCCAGGTTGTTCAGCGAAGCCTCCAGATCGTGGGCGGAAACCGCCGGGAAGGATACCTTCTTGAGCACAGTCGAATCGGTGACGCTGCTCCAGTCGTAGGTGAGAGTCACTTCGGTGGAGTCTGGGCCCTGGGGCGTCAACTCCCACACCCACTGCCAACCGGCAGGCTCGGCCCCAGCCTCAGCCGTTTTCCAGGCAAGGAGCTTGTTGTGGTCGTAACCCACCACATGGTTGTCGGTCTTGTAGTCCCCACCCAGCTTGTCCCAGTACTGGTTCATGGTGAACATCTGTCCCACAGCCGTAATCCTGTCCGACTTCTCGTCGGACTGCACCATGCCTGAGCCGTCAATCTGCGCGTGGCGCGCGGGGTTGGACAGGACGTTGAAGATCGCGTCAGCTGAAGCGTCGATGACGCGGGACGAGGTGATTTTCTTGTCACTCATTGTTGTACTCCTTGATGTTGTTGGTCAGTCATATTCACAGTTCGACGACGACGTCGGACGGCAGTTTGTCGGGCCGCCAACCCCGCCAGACGGGGTGGCGGAGTTTCCCCGCTCCGGTTCGTTCGCTGAATTGCACCTCCCCGACCAGGGCTGGGCGGACCCAGTGCGCGTCTGAGGCATCAGCGGCTGGCACATCCGCAAGTGGTGCAGTCTTCCGGGACATCTTGCGGAGTCGTGAACCAATTTCAGCAAGATCACGTTCGGTCAGGCCTGACCCCACCCGGCCCACATACTTCAGGTCGACGCCGTCGGGCACGGCCACCAGGAGGGAACCCACCTTGTGCGCACGGCTGCCTTTGCCCGGCCGCCACCCGACCACCACCACTTCCTGGGTGAGCTGGTCTTTGATCTTGACCCAGCCCCGGGACCTGCGACCGGCCGTATACGTACCGGAGGTGCGCTTGGCGACCACCCCCTCCAAACCGAGCTCCCTGCTGGCGGCCACGGCCTCCTCGATGGTGGCATCCAGGGCTGGGGGCACCTGAATATGGCCATCCGCGGGGCTGTCCACCGCCTGCTCAAGGATTTCCCGGCGCTGGGCATACTGCAGTTGAAGCAGCGAGTTGCCGTCGAGATAAAGCAGATCGAAAATCATGAAATGCACTGGCGCTTTACGGCGTGCGGCGTCGATCTCGGAGCTTTTGGTGAGATTGAAGCGGTTCTGCAGTAACCCGAAGTCGGGACGGCCCGACTTGTTCAGTGCCACTATTTCCCCGTCGAGCACGACATTGTTGCCGTTGACGTAGTCGCCCAGATCCGCCAGTTCGGGGTACAGCGCCGTCATGTCATTGGCGTTGCGGCTGGTGAGACGCACCCCGTCGGGTGTCACTGTGGCGATTGCCCTGACCCCGTCCCACTTCATTTCGAAAGCCCAGTCCTCATCGGCTGTCACGTCACCAGCCGAGCCGGGCGAGGCGAGCATCGGCATCAGCTCCGGCGGGGTCTCGGCGGCGCCCGACGCCGGGGCTTCGGCCGAGGCGTCAGCGGCGCCCTGGTCTTTCATCAGGTGCATCAACCAGTTCCTTTTGCCCGACTCGTCGCCGCCGGTGTGGATGAGGGCATACCGCCGGACAGGGCTGCCGCTGCGTGCCAGACCACCGTCGTCGCGCCCCTGAACCGTACAGATCACTTCCTTCCCATCGCACCATTTCTCGGCGTGGTAGGTCCCGGAATCCCAGATGTACATCTCCCCGGCGCCGTATTCCCCCTTGGGGATGGTGCCCTCGAAGGCGGCGTACTCCAGGGGGTGGTCCTCGGTCTGGACGGCGAGGTGGTTCTTGTTGGGGGTGTCCGGCGGCCCCTTGGGTACAGCCCAGGAGACGAGGACGCCGTCGCGTTCCAGCCGAAAGTCGTAGTGCAACCGGCGGGCGTGGTGCTCCTGGATGACAAAACGGTTGCCGCCGGCGTCACTGACGCTGTCGGGGATCGGCTCAGGGGTCTTTGCGCTGTCCCGCATGGAGCGGTAGGTGTGCAGGCGGTCACGAACGCGAGGCTCGGATGTCGTTGTGTCCCCGGGCCCGCCCCGGTCGCCGTCAGGCCCTCCGGAGGTCTCATCCAGCCCGGCGAGGAGATCACCGAGTTCCTGAACTCGGTCCATCATTTGCCGGTAGTCGAGTTGCGCCAGCTCAGGGTCCTCCAACTCCGCCCAGGAGCGGGGCGCGGCAACAGTGGGTCGCAGCCTGCCACGCAGGGAGTAGGGCGCCACGGTGGTCTTGTTCCTGCTGTTTTGGCTCCAGTCCACCAGCACCTTCCCCCCGCGCAGGGACTTCTTCATATCGCTGACCACCAGGTCGGGGTGGTCAGCCTCGAGCGCCCTGGCCAGCTCATGGGCAACGGTGGATACCTCGTCGGAGGACTGGGAACCATCCAGTGCCGCATACAGGTGGATGCCCTTGGAGCCGCTGGTGACGGGGTAGGGTTCCAGGCCCATGTCCTGCAGGATCACGCGGGCATGGCGGGCAACCTCGGCGCAGTCGCCGAGGCTCACCCCGTCGCCAGGGTCAAGGTCGAGGACCAGCCGGTCCGGATTGTTGATCTCCCCGTCCGGGCCGAACCTCCACTGCGGAACATGGATTTCCAGGGCCGAAATCTGTCCAAACCAGGTCAGGGTGGCCAGGTCATTGACCATCGGATACACGTTGACGTGGTCTTTATGGGCGATGGAGTGTCGTTGCACCCACGCAGGCGCCGACTGGTCGAGGTTCTTCTGGAAAAAGACCTGTCCGGGCTGCTCCGTGGTTCCCACCCCGTTGACCCAGCGCTTGCGGGTCACCGCCCGGTCCCTGGCGTGCGGAATCAGGTAGCCGGCAATCGCAGCATGGTAGGCGAGAACGTCCGCCTTGGTGGTCCCGGAGGCGGGATAGATCACCTTGTTGAGGTTCGTCAGCCGGAGGCGTTGACCGTCCACAGTGACAGTCTGCTGCTGCTGACCGGTGCTGGAACCCATGACACCAGTCTTGTCTGGAAGCGCCGCAAACGCCACACGTGCCCGGAAAGCAGGGCACGGGATCCTGTCCCGGGGTGCTGCTAGTCGCTGAGCTTCTCCTGGTATTGAGCGACGAGGCGCTCCCAGTCAGCGGGGTTCTGGCCCAGCGGACGCTCGTTCAGGAGATCGTCGAGGCCAATCAGCGTGAAGTGCCAGCCCGCCGCCGAACTACCCGCGGCGTCTGGGTCCTGCAGGGTGTTGGTGAGGGTCAGCAGGGCGCCGGAGTCGCCGTCGTTCGCCAACTCCCAGCGCAGCACCTCCCGATCCCAGGTGTAGGCGAGAAGGTTCGGCTTCTCGGCTTCGAGGACCGTGCCTTTGGTGGGCCGTTCCCCAGGGAAGGTGAAGGTCACTTCGGCGCCCTTACGCGGGAGCAGGTCAAGTTCACAGGGGAACCAGTACTTGAGTTTGCGGGGGTCTGTCAGGTGCTTCCAGAGTACTGACGCGGCAAAGTTGTACCGCATCTCGAACCGGAGGGCGGGCTTGCCGTCGACTGTGGTCTTGGTGACCGTGGGCTCAGCTTTTTCAGGATTCACCAAGCCATCGTATCCGCGGAACCCAAACACTGGTTCACTTGGTACATGAGAGCCATCTGGAAGGGCGCCGTCGCTTTTGGGCTGGTCAATGTGCCGGTCAAGGTCTACAGCGCCACCGAAGACCACGACATCAGCCTCCACCAGGTCCACGACAAGGACGGCGGCCGGATCCGCTACCAGCGCCGCTGCGAGATCTGCGGGGAGGTGGTCGAATACAAAAACATCGACAAGGCGTACGACGACGGTGAGCGCACCGTGGTGCTCACCGACGAGGACTTCGCGACCCTTCCCGTCGAGAAGAGCCGGGAAATCGGCGTCGTCGAGTTTGTGCCCAGCGACCAGATAGACCCGATCATGCTGGACCGGTCCTATTTTCTGGAGCCGGATTCCAGTTCCACCAAGGCCTATGTGCTGCTGCGCCGCACCCTTGAGGAGACCGACCGCACGGCTATCGTGCAGTTCACGCTGCGGCAGAAGAGCCGGCTCGGTGCGCTGCGGGTGCGTGGGGACGTTCTGATGCTGCAGTCGCTGCTCTGGGATGACGAGGTACGCGAGGCCAAGTTCCCCGCCCTTGACGAGCGGGTACGGATCTCGGCCAAGGAGAAGGAAATGTCGGCCGCGCTGGTGGATTCCTTCTCGACCGATTTCGATCCTGAGAACTTCACCGATGAGTATCAGGAACAGCTGCGCACTCTGATCGAGGCGAAACTTGAGAAGGGGGAAGCCCTCGACACTGAGGAAACTTTCGGGGAATCCGACGACGACGAGGGCGGTGGCAAAGTCCTCGATCTCATGGAGGCACTCCGGCGGAGCGTCGAGAAGAACCGTGAGAAAAAGGGCACGCCGTCCGATCAGAAAAAACCGGCATCCAAAGGGTCCTCAGCACCAGCCAAAACAAAATCGAAAGGCGCCTGATGGCCACCTCGTCCTCACTTCTGCCCAGCTTCTTCACCAATTCGCGTGGCGAGCAGACCATCGTGCAGGCACCCAACGCGCCGGTCCTCGGGTGGACGGTCTTCGGCCTCGCTTCCCTCCTGGCGCAGCAGGACGGAAACAAGCGGCTATTGCTGACTCTCAGCCGGGTGTGCCTCGGACTGTGGGCAGTGCTTGAGCTGACCCGCGGTGAGAGCGGATTCCGCCGCACCCTGGGCGGCTTGACCCTCGGCTGGCTGGCACGGCGTTAGCCGGCAGTCTCACCCTGGGGTAACCCACGCAGCAGACGATGGGGGCTCGCCGAGGGATCTTGTAGCGAACTGAATGTTCGGCCGGGCGGCAGGGAATAGGGACCACGGTCACCATGGTTCAAGCGGCCGAATTTTTTCCAGCCCGGGTATGGCCTAAACTGGCAACTGTCCGACCGCGTCTGGGTTGGGCGCGCGCCTGTGTAGCTCAGTCTGGTAGAGCATCCGCTTCACACGCGGAAGGCCCGGGGATCAAGGCCCCGCGCAGGCACCACCACCGGCTCTCCGCCAACGCGGGGGGCCGGTTTTGTGTCAACAGGCCGGATTTGTGTCAACAGCCCAGTTTTGGGTCTGCAGCCCGGATTTTATGCCCTAGGAAGGTCAGCACACTTGCTTTCCAGGGTCCTTCCTCGGAAGGATAGGGTGATGGCCTACACACCCAGCACTGCAATAGTCACCGGATCCGACTCGGGCATTGGCCGGGCCACGGCCCTGGCCCTCGCTGAGGCAGGTTGTGATGTCGGTATCACCTGGCACTCCGATGAGGACGGCGCCAACGAGACCGCGCGGTTAGTCCGTGAGTTTGGCCGTAAAGCGGTGGTGACCCGGTTGGACACCACTGATGCGCCAGCCTGCGGCGATGTGGTGGACCAGATGATCAGTGACCTCGGTGGACTTGACGTGTTCGTGAACAACGCTGGTGTCAACGGCGGGACCCCCTTCATGGATACCAGCTATGACGACTGGCGCGGCACCCTGGCAGCCAACCTGGATGGCGCATTTGTCTGCATCCAGCGTGCGGCGGCACAAATGATTTCCGCCGGGAACGGCGGCAGGATCATTGCCGTCACCAGCGTTCACCAGGAACAGCCGCGCGTGGGCTCCGCAGCCTACGATGCGTCAAAACACGGTCTCGGCGGGTTAATCAAGACGATCGCCCTGGAGCTGGGCGATCAGGGCATTACCGCGAACGCGGTCCTGCCTGGCGAAATTGCTACGGCAATGAACGATGCCGAGGACAAGGATCCCCACGACATTGACCGCCCGGGTATCCCCGTGGGCCGCCCCGGTGCATCGGAGGAAGTCGCGGCAGTGATCGCGTTCCTGGCATCACCGGCGTCGAGTTACGTCAACGGCGCCTCCTGGGTCGTCGACGGCGGCATGCTCCAGATGGGCCCGCAGGCCGGTTCCCACCTGACCAGCGGTAAGTGGCGCGCAGTCTGACGTTCCATGCCCGGGTGCCAGGAGCCACCCCGAACACTCAGGTGGCATTCACTTGCCGTTCAGACAGGCGCAGTACGTTGAAGGCATTAGCTTTCCGTATTGAAAGGACCCACCGACCATGGAAACTTCGTCTCCGTCCCGCGAGGGCATCTCGGACTGGTCCACCCTCCGCCGTGGGCAGCGGGTCGCGTTCAATCACGACAGCGATGGGCCCGTAGCGGGGGTTGTCGAGATGCGCACCGACGACGCCTCGGTGTTGTGGATTCAACTCAACGAAGGTGCCGGCCGCCGCCTCATCCATTGCGAAGACGGATACCGGCTCAAACGGGCTGACTGATCCCGAACCTCCTGTTCGCTCCGCTTTCCCTAATTACAGGGGAAGGTCCCGCAAATAGCCGGCGAACCCGCCGGATGTCCGGCCCGTTGTCCTGGCGGATGTCGTGGCCCTGATGGAGTCCACCGCAGCCCACCTCACCCCCAGCGATTTCAGCCGAGCGATCAGATCTGCATCCTCATGGATGTCCAGGGCAGCGAAACCACCGACCGCCAGGTAGCTGTCCGCCCGGAATCCCAGGTTCGCGCCGTGAACGTAGTCGTGGCCGTCGTCGAGCGGGTGAGCGGCATGCCAGGCGCGCTCCAGCGCGGCATCCAGGCCTACCGGGTTGGGAACCACCGTCCCCAGGATCAGTTCCACCCCCGAGGCGGCCAGCCGGCACTGCTCGACGAGCCACTGCCCGGGCACCTCAGTGTCGGCGTCGGTGTTCGCCACCCAGATCTGGCTGGCTGGCTGGCCGAGCTGAGCCACCGCGTGGGCGACCCCGGCCCTACGTGCCAATCCCACCGAGGCGAAGTCAACTGCCAGAGGCTGGGCAACTGGATACTCGGCCACCACCCGTGCCGAAGCGTCGGTACATCCGTCCAGGACCACGGTGACGGACAGGGCGACTGACGGGTACGCGTCGGCGAGCGCCCTGCCCGCCTCATCGAGAGCGGCCAGGCACCGCGGCAGGCTCTCCTCCTCGTTCCGGGCCGGGACGACGACCGCCACCGCCGCCGGCACGGACGACGCCTTCACAAGACACCGGTCGCTCTGGCCACCGACACCGCCGGTGGCCGCACCAGAAGGTCGATGCGGAAATCCTCTTCGCGGTGTTCTGCAAAAACAGCTAGTGACGAGGCTGAACGAAATAGTTCGTGGACGGTGTCCCCATCCAGTTCCCAGCCATCTATTGGGTGCCGCCAGTGGCACAGGAGAATGACCCCGTCGGCTGCCAGCGATGCGACCGCACGTGCCACGACATCCAGCAATTGTGTCCGGCTGAGGAAGTAGCCCACCTCGGAGATCACGATCAGGTCGAATTGCCCCGAGGGCCAATCCCGTGGCACGGACGCAACCCGGGCAGTCGCCTCGGGGTAATCGCTCAACCGTTCCTGCGTAGCCGCCACCGCCGTTGGACTGATATCCAGGGCAAGGAGGGAATCCGTGCGCGCGGCGAGCTCGGCGGAGAGTACACCGATTGAACAACCCAGTTCGAGTGAAGCCGCAAACCGTTCCCTCGGTAACAGCGCCAAAGCCACTGAACGTTTTCGTCGTTCATAGAAGCGGTCCTTGAGCCCCCACGGATCGTCGGTGTCGGCGTGCAGCCGTTCGAACACACCCGATGATGGGGTGGGGATGAAGGTCTCAAAACCGCGGGCGAAGTGGTCCAGGAACCCCGGGGCGAGCAGTGCTTCGTCTCCCGGCTCGTCGGACAGGGGCGCCGTCTGGCTCGCATGCATGAGCAGGGCCGACTGTTTGAGGGTTTGCTCATCGCCGGCAAGATCAAGGATTTCGAGCTGGTTCCATGGCACCTCGGAGGAATCCGGCGTCGCCCAGTGCCACAGCCACACCGGGTACTCAAGCAGCGGAAGGTTCAGTTCCGTTGCCAGCTGTGCTGCAGCCGTGCCGCCAGCTTCGTGATCCCCGTGCCCGTCTCCCCGCCACGGGGCCACCAGCAAGGTGCGTTCGCCCGGACGCCCCCCGGTGGCAACAATGCGGCGGAGCTGTTCGGTGAGCTCCTCGGCATCCAACCCGCCGTCGGGAAGGTTGAGGAAGTGCGTCCGTGCTGACGGTGCCAACAATTCGACGGCCTGCTCGAGTTCAATCCGCCGCAACTCGGCCAGCTGGACAGCAGTGTGGGTCGGGGAGTTCGGGTGGGACGCTTCGCCGTTGGTGGCGACCACAATATCCGTGGCAACTCCGGCGCGGGCCAGGCGTCGCACCAGCCCGGCTGCCCCAAGCGTCTCGTCGTCGGGGTGGGCCGCAACCACTATCACCCGTTCCGGCATTCGCCCATCGAAGAGGGCCTCAATACTGAGCCGGGCGTCGCTGCGCCAGTCCTGGCTCCAGCGGTGCTCGGGCGTTCCGGCGTCCTCGTGCGAAAAGGTCACCACGGTGCAACTCCGGTGTTCTGGAGCTGGCGGCCCAGGGCTGCTGCGTCCCGTTCGGCGTGGTGCTGGCGGAGATATACCTGCAGATCGGCCACCCTCCGGGCGTGGTCTTCCTCCAGGGCCAGGGGTGCCGGACCGAGCCCGTGGCCTACCATCCGAAGGATTGCTTCGGCAGCGTCGGCAACAACGCCCCTCGCCCGCGCAGCCAGCAGCGCCCCGGCGGCACCGTGGGCCCGACCCGCGTCAATGTCGGTTGCAGCCGCCGCGAGCGCCCCCCGTGCGGCGTACAGGTGACGGTCCACCTCTCCGAGATACATCAGCGCTACCTGATCGGGGGTTCGTTCCCCCACTGAGCGCAGTAACCGCCGTGCAATGCCGACCGCTCCCCCATACCAACAGGCAGCCACCCCGAGCCCTCCCCAGGCAAACCCGTCGCGCTGCAAATACCAGTTGTCGGCACCTACGGGGCGGGCTGATGCCGCATCGAAGTCAATGGGGCCGCTGTCCACCGCTGCCAGCCCACGGCTAACCCAGGTACCGCGGATAGCCTGAACCGTCGGTTGGCGCAGGTCTACGCTGAAGGCGCGCCGTTCGCCATCCGGGACATGGGCCGTCACGATCGCGTAGTCCAGATTGCCCGCCAATGAGCACCAGGGTTTCCGCCCGGTCAGCTGCCAGTCGCCGTCGTTGTTGAAAGAGTGGTGCGCTTCCAGGCGGTGCCCGGGCGCCTCAGCGGCGAAGACCCCCCAGGTTCCCGCTGCGACTGACAGTTCGGCTTGCCGCAGGATGGCTACCGCGTCGAGGTGAGGTTCAATGGTGCGCGCCACCGACAGGTCGGCTGCTGCGATGGTGGCCAAGGTCTCCCACAGGGTCAGTGTGGATCCTCCGCCCGGCAATGGGGTCCGCGCACCAAGCTCGGCGGCAAGGGCGAGCGCCCGCGACACCGAGCCAGCCGCCGCGACAGCGCTCTCGTAAAGGGTGTCCTGGGTGTTTGACCCGCTATCCAAAAGTACTGACCGCTTCGGCGTCGTCACATCATCCTCTTCATCTTGCGGCATGATAATCAGCATACTTACTCAATCCGGTGCCTGCCGTAGTCGAAGACACCGCGGGACATCTACGGGTCCTTGACTGGAACGGATTTTGGGAGTGGGCTTAGGTCCCACAACCCGACGGCAGAAGGCATCCGATGACATCCCTTTGGCAGGCAACCCGTCCGCAGTTCCCGGCCGACCCGTTCATGCCCGGCGCCACCTACGACTCAGTGGTGGTGGGTGCCGGGCTTACCGGAATCATTACCGCGCTGCTGCTGGCACGCTCAGGCCAACGGGTGGCAGTACTGGAGGCAAGGCGCGCAGGGGATGTCACCACCGGAAACACCACGGGCAAAATATCACTCCTTCAGGGGACCCAACTCTCCTCTATTATCCGGCACCATGACGCCGAGACAGCCCGCCACTACGTCACCGGCAACCTTGAAGGGCAATCCTGGTTGTTGCGGTTCTTCCGCGAGCACGGCATTCCGTTCGACACTCGGGACGCGGTCACCTACTCCGTCACCGACACTGGTGCTGCTGCGCTGAAAGCCGAACATGAGGCGTGCCTCGCGGCGGGGCTGACCCCGGTGCTGCAGGACGCCTCCTCCCTGCCGTTCGCCGTTACTGGTAGCCTCCGCCTCCCGGGGCAAGCACAGTTTCATCCCCTGCAGGGTTTGGCTGGACTAGCCGCTGACTTCAGGTCTCATGGCGGCCACCTGATTGAAGGAGCCCGGGTGGAGGGGATTGGCACCGGAAAATTGAAGGGAGACAAAATTGAAGTCAAAACCCCTCGCGGAACGGTGTGGGCTGAGCACTTGATCCTGGCAACAGGCACCCCTATTCTCGATCGCGGCGGACACTTCTCAGTCCTCACCCCTCAGCGGTCCTATGCCGTTGCTTTTGCCGTTGAGGGTCAGACCCTTGAGGGTATGGATGAGATGTTCCTGTCCATCGACGGACCGACACGTTCCCTGCGCACCGCCGTCGTCGATGGCAGGACGTACCTGATCGCTGGGGGCAATGGCCACCGCGTCGGCCGCGAAACCCATACGCAAGCCCTGGTCGATGATCTGGTGCGTTGGACCCAGCAACACTTTCCGTCGGTGAAGCCGGTTCATCACTGGTCGGCCCAGGACTACGAACCCGCATCAGCCGTACCCTATGTGGGCAAGCTCCCACTGAGTCGACACAACATTTACGCAGCTACCGGCTACAACAAATGGGGCATGACCAACGCCGTCGCGGCGGCCTTGGCCTTATCGGCCGAAATTCTCGGCGGGCAGATGCCCTGGGCCAACAAACTGTATGCCACCCGCGTCGCCCGGCAGGACGCGCTCAGTACGGTCAAGACAAACGCCGGTGCCGGACTGGAACTCCTGAACGGTTGGCTTGGTGGCCTGGCGCGGACCAGCACCGTCAGCCCACCGGAGGGTCAAGGTGTGGTGGTCCGCAACGGTGCTCGCCCCGAGGGGGTCTGCGTGGTCGACGGCGTCACCCACCGGGTTTCGGCAGTCTGCCCTCATCTGGGCGGTGTTCTGGGTTGGAACGACGCCGAGAAGTCCTGGGATTGCCCCCTGCACGGGTCACGATTCACGGCAGAGGGAACCTTGCTGGAAGGCCCCGCCACCCGCGACCTCACTAAGGGCACCTGACGCTGGAACCTGCCCAATTCGTTCACCCACTGTTCACCTGTATCGTAAATTAGGTGCTGCCTCACCCCACGCGTCGCCTTGCCCTCCTCGCCACCGCCGTCCTCGGCCTCTCACTCACCGCCTGCGGATCCGACTATCCCCTGGGCCCCGAGCAGGAAGCCGCAGCCCAGCGTGCCAACTCAGACCTTCGAGGCACCATCACCGGCGCCGGATCCTCGGCGCAGGGTCCAGCAATGGACGGCTGGATATCAGGTTTCGGCACCCTTCACTCCCAGGCGCAATTGCAGTATTCCCCCGACGGCTCCGGTGCGGGGCGGGGGGCGCTACTTGCCGGAGCAGTGCAGTTCGCCGGCTCGGATGCTTACCTCAATGACGAGGAAATCGCCGAATCCGCTGAGGCCTGCGGCCCAGACGGCGCGTTCAATATTCCGGCCTACGTATCGCCGATCAGTGTCACGTTCAACCTTCCTGGGCTCATCGAGCTAAACCTGGATGCACCAACCATCGCCAGCATTTTCCTGGGCGACATCGACAACTGGAATGATCCAGCCATTGCCGGACAGAATACCGACGTCGATCTACCGGACCTCCGGATTACCCCGGTCAGCCGGTCGGACGATTCGGGAACCACAGAGAACTTCACCGACTACCTCCACGAGACCGTTCCGGACCAATGGACCTTCGAAGCGGATGGCACGTGGCCCAGTGAGCTCGGGAACGAGAACTCCAAGGGCAACGCCGGTGTTGTAAGCACCGTCGCCGGCACCGAGGGGGCAATCACCTACGCTGACGATTCAGCTGTTGGCCCACCGCTGGGAAGGGCGAACCTGCTGGTGGGAAACGAATACGTGCCGGTCAGCACCGAAGCGGCAGCCGCCGCCGTCGACATCGCCACTCCGGTCGAAGGCCGGCCCAGCTACGACATTGCGCTGACCCTCGACCGGACCACCACCAAAGCGGACGTCTACCCGCTGATTCTGGTGTCCTATCACGTCTTCTGCACTTCGTACCCGGACGAGACAACGGTCGGACTCATCAAGGAGTTCGGCACCTACGTGGTTAGCCCCGAGGGTCAGGAGGCTGCCGCAGAATCGGCGAAAAGCTCACCCATTTCCGCCCAGCTCTCCGAACGCGCAACTGAGGCGATTGCCGGGATTACGGTCCGCGACTAGGTCAATCCCGTTAGACGGCTTCGGCCGGATCTCCACTTATGCGGAGTTCCGGCCGAAGCTTTCTAACGTGAGTCCCGGCTAGCTCGGCGCGACGGTTGCGCGCGGGCCACCCGACTCGGGATCGTCCAGTGACGGATCACTGAGATCCGCTGCTCCGGCTGCGGCCGTCGA
Organism: Arthrobacter sp. TB 23; assembly: GCF_000294595.1. NCBI lineage: Bacteria > Bacillati > Actinomycetota > Actinomycetes > Micrococcales > Micrococcaceae > Arthrobacter > Arthrobacter sp. TB 23. Next base: position 17,259 of record NZ_ALPM01000115.1, read on the forward strand.
GGTCCCCGACGTGGTCCCTGACGGTGGCGCGTCAATGTCACCGCGCCAGGCCCCTGTCTCGGAGTTGTTGCTTTCGATGAACTCCTTGAAACGCTGGAGATCGGATTTCACCTGCCGATTGTCGGCGTTGACTACCGAGCCAATCTTTTCGGTGAAGGTCTCTGGATGCCAGTCCAACTGGACAGCAACACGGGAGGTGGTGTCGTCAATCCGGTGGAAAGTCACCACTCCTGCGTGGGACTTTCCGTCGACGCTCTTCCAGGCAATTCGCTCATCGGGGTGCTGCTCGGTGATTTCGGTGTCGAACTCTCGTTCCACACCGCCAATCTTGGTGACCCAGTGACTACGAGTGTCAGATGTCTGGGTGATCGATTCCACCCCGCCCATGAACTGGGGGAAGGTTTCGAACTGCGTCCACTGGTTGTAGGCAGTACTCACGGGTACTGCTACGTCGATGGATTCCTGGACTGTCGTCATATGGGTTCCTCCTGTAAGTTCCACAATCAGTGAACTACTAAGTAAACTGATTGTATTCCTTGCCGCTGGATTTCAACAACATCCGCGGTCTAGGCTGAAGATTGATCCAAACCTCGCACCCGGCGCTTTCCCAGCACCGGGGGAGGGCAGGTTCTACCCACAGGAGGAAAAACATGAAGGCTTCCAAAACACTGACTGACAACATGCAGGCCGTGCTGGTTGAGCTCATCGAGCTGCACCTACAGGGCAAGCAGGCGCACTGGAACGTCGTCGGCAAGAACTTCCGCGACATGCACCTGCAGCTGGACGAGATCATCGACGACGCCCGCCTGTTTGCCGATCAGATGGCCGAGCGTATGCGCGCCCTGCACGCCGTTCCTGATGGCCGGAGCGGTTCGGTAGCGAAGGGCACCACCCTCAATCAGTTCCCGGCTGGTCTGGTCTCCACCAAAGACACGGTCACCATGGTTGTTGCCATGCTCGAAGGCACGGTAAAGACCATGCGCGACGTGCATGACCAGATCGACGAGGAAGACCCCACCACCGCCGACATTCTGCACGCCTTCATTGAGAAGCTTGAGCAATACGCCTGGATGGTTGACGCAGAGAACATGGAACCGACCGCAACGGTTACCCAGCCTGCAAAGGCCTAGTTCAGTAAAGTCTTCGTCCAGCAAAGCCCTGGTACAGCAAACCTGCCTTCCCCGATTAGTTACCGGGGAAGGCAGGTTTTTCTTTGGCAAGGAACGCCCGGGTTCCTTCGCGCATGTCTGACGTGGTGAACGCCTGCTTGAATGAATCAGCCTCGATCGCCAGTCCGTCGGAGGTGGGCCGGCCTTCAACGCGGGCCATTGTTTCCTTGACCGCTGCGATTGCGGTGGGAGAGTGCCCGGCGATTTCGGCGATAGTTTTCCCAGCCGCGGCCAGCAACGCTTCCCGATCACCAAAAACCGCGTTGACCAAACCAAGGCGTTGAGCCTGTTCGGCCCTGATGCGCCGCCCAGTGAACAACAGTTCCCTGGCCTGGGACGGTCCCACCCGCTGCTGCAATCTCACTGAACCGCCAAATCCGGGAACCAGGCCCAGGCTCACTTCGGGTTGCCCAAACGAAGCTGATTCTGTGGCATAGATGAAGTCGCAGGCCAGCGCCAGCTCGCATCCCCCGCCCAGGGCGAATCCGTTGACCGCTGCAATTACGGGCACCGGGAGCGACTCGAGCCGGAGCGTGAGTGCCTGCATCCTGGTGCTGTAGTCCCACGCCTGGCCGGGTGTCATGGCCGTCATTTCACGGATGTCGGCCCCAGCGGCAAATGCCTTCTCCCCCGCGCCGGTGATCACGACCCCGCGGACCTGCCAGCCGTCGTCGTTCCCGAATTCCCCTTCGAGAACGTTCAGCAGATGGTCCAGATCATCGACGACCTGGGTGGAGAGGGCGTTCAGCGCCTCGGGCCGATTGAGGGTGATCGTTACCAGCGACTGAGCGTAGCTAGCCTGGATAGTTGAATATTCCTTAAACTGCATATTGGTTTCCTGTCGACGGTGGCGGCGTGGGTTGTAGCCGAAAATTCCTAGGGGAGCAGTTCCGGCGGAAGCGCCAGAAGCAGGCCGATGGCTGTTCCGTTGAAAACGACGTGGGTTACGATTGCTGGCCCCAGACGGCCGGTCCAGACGGTTAGGAATCCGCAGATCACCCCAACCGTAAACGTGCCGACGAGGAGATAGATCGACGATCTCAGGTCCCCTACCGCGCCGGTGTGCAAGAGGCCGAAGGCGAGGGAACTGGCCAGGATCGCCACAACCGTTGCAGTCGTCAACGACCGCTGCGGAGTCGCGGTCGAGACCCGGCCCTTCGCTGAGCCTTTCAGCCACCATGCGTTCTGCACAGCTCGCAGGACCAGTCCGCGGTTGAAGAGTTCCTCAAGGAAAGGCGCAATGAGGGCTCCGCCGAGGACGGCGTTCACAAAGATCCAACCGCTGTCGCCAGTGAGAAAGATTTCCGCGTTGCCTTGCAGTACCTCGCCCTCGCCCAGCGGCCAGAGCAGAGTCATGATCACCTGAACTAGTGCCAGGATAATGCGGGCCGCGATGCCGACTCCGAGTCCTATGGCCAGGTCAATCCATTTGAATCTCAGACCGAAGTCCCTGGCAAGCGAACCAAATCCCCACACCCTTGAGGCCAGAACACTGCTCCCCAGCAGGGCAAGCCAGGTGAAGCAAAGTGAAGCAAAGACTAGTTCAGGTCCGAAACTGAGCACCGAAGAGAGCGCTAGCGTGCCGCCCAGGGGAAGGGCCAACACCAGAAGCAGTCCCACTGCGGCCTGCCAGAGTCCCCACCCGGGCTTCAGTGGGCCCGTCGGACCAAGCTGTGCGGGGTTCGCAAACCGGGCTGACATCCGTGCCGTGTCTGGGACATTCGAGGGGATCATTGCCTGTGCGCCGGGGTGGTCGGGGGTGGGGTTGATGCGCATATCCAGCACACTACCTCCCTGCCTCTCTGCAGCCAGCCAGCAAGTTCACAGCGTCAAGGCATTGACGCAACGGGGTCGGTGGGATTTAGGTGAAGGGATCAGGCTGAAAGCCCATAAAGGAGCGCACCGTGACCAGCTTTGGATTGCCGCCCGGGTTTGTGTTTGGGACGGCGACGGCCGCAGCCCAGATTGAGGGTGGCGTCCACGAGGGTGGCCGCGGGGAGAGTATTTGGGACGCGTACGCCAGAACTCACAAGAACATCCTGGATGCGTCGAGTGCGGCCATTGCCTGCGACCATTACCACCGGTATGCGGAGGATTTTGACCTGCTCAGGGAGCTGGGCGGGCAGGCGTATCGGATGTCGATCGCGTGGCCACGTATTCAACCCCTCGGACGCGGACCGGCCAACCCCGAGGGTATCGCCTTCTACCACCGGCTCCTCGATGCCCTCCTGGACCGTGGTATTCAGCCGTGGGTGACCATTTATCACTGGGACCTGCCCCAGGCGCTGCAGGACGCTGGCGGGTGGCAGAACCGCGACACCGTTGATGCGTTCGCCGACTACACCCGGATTCTTCGGGATGAGTTCGGCGACAAGGTAGCGGCCTGGATGACCGTCAACGAGCCGGTGGTCCACACCGGCGTCGGGCACGCAATTGGCCGTGCCGCGCCGGGACTGATGATGCTGGGCAGTGCCTTCGTCGTGGCGCATCATCTTCTCCTGGCTCACGGTAACGCCGTGCGTACCCTTCGGGAGACCCTTTCCTCGCCGGTGGGTATCGTGAACAATCATTCGCCGGTGCAGCCAGCCACCGGCTCAGACCGGGACGCGCGTCTTGCGGTACTTTACGACCAGTATCACAACGGCCAGTTCGCTGGGCCGGTCCTGACCGGCAGGTATCCACCGGAACTCGAGGAGGTGGACGGAATCTCCTTTGAGGTGATCCACGACGGTGACATGGAGATCATCTCCACCCCCCTGGACTTCTACGGCGTCAACTATTATTTTCCGACCCGGGTGGGTGCGGCTCCCCCGTTTTATCCGGTGCCGTTCGCTCCCAAAGAATTTGTGGGAGTGCCGGTCACCGACTTCGGCTGGCCGGTGATGCCCGCCAGCCTGCTCAGAATTCTTAAGCAACTGAAAGCCGCCTATCCCCGGCTGCCCCCGGTGTACATCACCGAAAATGGTTGCGCTTACGACGACGGCCCGCAGGGTGGGCTTCAAGGATCAGGGGGCGCGCTGCAGGACACCCGCCGGATCGACTTTCTGGAGCAGCATCTCGCCGCCGTCGGAGAGGCGATTGCGGCTGGAATTGATGTGCGGGGTTACTTCCACTGGACCTTGCTGGATAACTGGGAGTGGCAGGAGGGGTACACCAAGAAGTTTGGTCTGGTGCGGCTGGAGCCAGCGACGCTGGAACGGGTACCACGGGCGTCCTTCCACAGATATGCCGAAATTATCCGTTCAGCGGGTAGTCCCACCGACACCTACCCATCCTGACCGGTCTGAGCCCCTCCACGTCCGCCTTGCCGCCTTACCGCCGATTGATTAGTCTGGCGGCCTGGCGAGCTTGGAGCGTGGCGGGCCTGGAGCGTCGCGGGTCGCCCGATCTCACAGTTGAGCGGTGGGGTCTGGACCCGCGTGCGGGCAGCGCGTGTGGGGCAAAAAGGTCGTCGCCACTGTACCTTTACCGACAGGCGTCGCTAGCCGCAACAGATCACTAAAAGGGCGGGGGTATGTCGGGTGGTGGTGCTGGTGGTGGGTCGGCTGTGGTGAGGTAGGTTTCGCCGGCAGGCGAGATCGCGATGATCGTCCCGGGCTCGGGTTGTTGGTAGTGCCAGTAGCCGTCGGTTTTGAACATGTGGTGACGTTTACACAGGGCCGCCAGATTCCCGTAGCTGGTCGTCCCTCCTTGGGACCAGGGTGTGGTGTGGTCGAGTTCGCAGAACACCGCCAACCGGTTACACCCCGGATGCCGACACGTCCCATCCCTGACCCGGACCGCATCCTTCAGGTCCTGCGGGACCCGGTACGTGGTCGCATCAGCGCCTAACCTGGCCCCGGTGAAGGGGTGGGTGAGGATCCTGGTGAACGATGGTGCGTGCCCGGCGAGCTTCCGTGCCGTCTCGGGATCAATCGGACCGTAGCCTTCCAACTCACCCGGGGTATCCCCACCGAGGAGAGTCATCACCGGGACGGTGACAAACACCTTCGCCTGCACACCCCAATACGTGCTGGCCTCCCGCGGCTGACTGGGGCTGCTGGACCCGGTCGATTTGCTGTCGCTCTTGCCATCGTTGCCGCCGTTGTCCTCGGCGCCCGTTTCATGATCGCCGGTGGGTCCGGCGCTGGTGAGGACGTCCACTAGAACATCGGCGCGTAGCTGGGTGAGAGTCCTGGCCTCGTCCGGTCCCTGCAAGGCCCGGGCTGCGGTGTCGACCCGGTGGAAAATCCCGGCCGCCTGGTCGGTGGGTAGGTAGGCTTCGAGCCACGCCATCCCGTCGTAGGCAGGACTTAGCTGCACTAACCGGCCCAAGACTGCCTTTTGACGGCGGGTGCTGATCGACTCGGGGTGCAGCCTCTCCCGAAGCCTCACTGCCTGGTAATAGAACTTCGAAACCGTCATCTTCCCGGCCATCGTAATAAGCCGGTCCTCAAACGCCGCCGACGCCGCAACGAAGGTATGAGGGATGCTGATGACTTCCTCCACCACAGCCCACGCGTGGCGACGGGAAAACCGGCCAGCTTCCAAAGCATGAAGGGTGGAAGGGTAATGCCGGACCAGCAGGGTGCTGTGTTCGATCAAGGACCCCGCGGTACGTTCCGGCAAATGCAACGCGGCACCGACCTCCGCCGCGGCGAGGGGCTTATCAAATCCAAAGGCCCCACGGCCGCCGTGGATCTGCTCGGCCTGGAGGTCCAGCGCCCGGGTAGCTAACTTGGCTTCCTGCGCATCAAGCCAGGACCTCAGCTCAGCGACGTCCTTCAACGCGTCCACCGTCTGAGCAGAGTCCAGACCCGCCACCGCAGCCAACCCGAGATGGCCGGTCAAGGCCGGCGATTCCGCACTGGAACGCACCCGCCCACCCGAACCAAATACCGGACCAGGCTTATCAGGCCCGTCGGGCCGGTCGGCCTGAGGTGCCTCCCAGAACGCGTCAACGCTAAGCGGACCACCCGGACCATACCCACCCG
>NZ_ALPM01000116.1:0-2270 GCF_000294595.1 Arthrobacter sp. TB 23
TCGGGCTATTGGTGCCGGTATTTGTTGACCATGGGGCAGTCGAAGGGGTCGCGTGCGGCGAGGCCTACCCGGTTGAGGTAGGACACGACGGCGCCGTAGGAGGCTGCGACGCCGACCTCGGTGTAGGGGACTTTGAGGCGTTCGCAATGCTCGCGGACGATCAGTGCTGCTGCTCGGAGGTGCGGGCGGGGCATGTCGGGGAACAGGTGGTGTTCGATCTGGAAGTTCAGGCCGCCGAAGGCGTTGTTGATGAAGTTGCCGCCGCGAATGTTGCGTGAGGTGAGGACCTGTTTCTGGAAGAAGTCGAGTTTGCTGTTCTTGGGGATGATCGGCATGCCCTTGTGGTTGGGGGCGAAGGAGGCTCCCATGTAGATGCCGAACACGGCCATTTGAACGCCGATGAAGGCGAACGCCATGCCGAGGGGCAGGAACCAGAACAGGACGCCGAGGTAGGCGCCGAACCGGATCGCGAGGAGGGCCAGTTCGATCCAGCGGCCTTGGACAGCGCCGGGGCGGAACAGTGTGCCGATCGACTTGGCGTGCAGGTTCAAACCTTCGAAGGTCAGCAGCGGGAAGAAGAGGTAGCCCTGGCGGCGGGTGATCCAGGCGTGGAGTCCCGTGGCTTTGGCTGCGTCGTCCTCGGTGAAGGAGATGGTATCGATCTCAATGTCCGGGTCTTTGCCCACCACGTTGGGGTCGTTGTGATGGCGGGTGTGTTTATTCATCCACCACTGGTAGCTGATGCCGACGACGCCGGCGGCCAGGATCCGTCCGGACCAGTCGTTGGCCCCGCGGGTCTTGAAAATCTGCCGGTGGGAGGCCTCGTGGGCCAGGAATGCGATCTGCGTGAAGACGACGCCGAGCACGGCGGCGATCAATAACTGGAACCAGGTGTCGCCCAGCAGGGCGAAACCGGTCCAGGCGGCACCCATGGTTATCGCCAGTGCAGCGAAGACGGAAACGTAAAAGCGGCGGCGACGGTTCAGCAGACCTTCTTTGCGTACCTGCTTCAGCAGCGTCGCATAGGAGGCGACGACGTCGTTCGGCTTAGCAACGCGCACGCTACGGCCGGAGGTTGTAGTACTCATAAGTGTCCCTGCGTTAGATTCTGTCCCCAGCAGACGAAGGGATGCTAAACCCGTGGATATATGGAGTTTATGTGAGTTAGATGTATGCCGCCTGTAAGTATGCGCCCTACGGCATAGTTAGTGATCTGTGAGGGTCGATGCCCAAAGAGGCGTCAGCTCTTACGGTTGATCGCAGCGAACGCGACGGCTCCCACCAAAGCTTGTGCCAGCAGCAGCAAAGCTAGAACCATCTCCACGGCAGCCCCAAAGCCCACGGCTATTGCCGCGATGGCGGTCAGCGGGACCGCTAGGAGTCCTAGGATTGCCAGCGATCTGGTGAGGACGGCGTTGTCCCGTTCATCGCCCGTCTGGGTCCAGGCGCGTTCGAAGGTGCTCACTCGTGAGGGGGTCTTGGTGATGCGCCACAGGCCAATCAGGGCGGCGACCAGGCCGACGGCGCCGCCCGCCAGAAGGCCAGCCCCCATATTTCCCGGCCCGTACTCCTGAAGCAACAGCCCTGTCACGATGAGACCAGTCAGCCCTGCCAGTACCAGCCCGAGGACCGCGGCCTTTTGCTTTGAGGTATAGGTGCTAGTCGACATGGAAGATCTCCTCTACGGTGCTGCGAAAGTGTCGGGCGATAGCTATGGCCAGTGGGAGCGACGGATCGTAGCGGCCGGTCTCAATGGAATTGATGGTCTGACGCGAAACGTCGAGGACTTCTGCGAGTTCACGTTGGGAGATGCCAGCCGCGCGGCGGAGCGTACTGAGATCGTTCCTCACTGGAAACCAAAGTGGTCAAGGAAGCTTGTCATGGGGTCAAGCTTCCTTGACTTCTGCCATCATGTCAAGCTTCCTTGACCTTTCGTGGGCGAAGGAGGGTCAGTCTCGGCGTGGCCTGTATTTGACATACCCCTAGGGGTATTTGCATACTTGAGTGAACGCCGTCCACGATTCCAGCCTGGACCCTAATGAAAGAGAGTTCGCATGTGCCGGACAACCACCTGTATGCGCTGCCGGAAAACCACCTGGGCCGGCTGTGGAAATCACGTCGATCAGGTAATGCGGTCGGTACCAAAGAAGGATCAGTGCTCCTGCAATCCGACCGTCGAGCCGAAGCGTGCGCGGTCTGAGGGGCAAGCTCAGCCAGGTTGGTTTGGTCGACTGTTTGGAAGGTGAAACCCGGGGGAGGAGTGGCCGGGG
>NZ_ALPM01000117.1:0-20709 GCF_000294595.1 Arthrobacter sp. TB 23
CCCCGGCCACTCCTCCACGGGGATGCGCTTGATCGTGTGAACGACTCCGGTGGTACCCCACTCATCGCGGCCTAGCCGGGACAGTGGTTTGAGGCGGTCCATCAGTGGGTGGGTCCCGTCCAGGACGTCCTCGGAAATGGCTGCATGGGTCACCTCGCCGAAAACTACAAAGCAATCCCCGATGGGCTGCACCAGGTGTAGCTTGCACTCCAGGGCGACCGGAGACTCCCGCAGTCGTGGGGGCGTCACCGTGTGGCTCGGCTCCCGGGTGAGACCGGCGGCGTCGAACTCGCTGACTTCCCGGTCAAAATTCGTGGCGGTGGCGTTGATCTGCTCGAACAGCTGCTCTGGCGCGAGATTGACGACAAACTCGCCGGTTTCCTCAATGTTGCGCAGGGTGTCCTTCCGCCCTACCGATGTGAAAGCGACCATCGGGGGGTCCACCGACGCGATGGTGAAAAATGAGTGCGGCGCCAGGTTGTCCTCGCCTGCCGCTGACCGGGACGACACCCAGGCGATCGGGCGGGGTACCACCGTCGAGGTGAGCAGCCGGTAAAAGTCACGCGTCGAGGTGTTGTCTCTGCTGAAGTCTCTGCGCATCCTTTGAGCCTAGCGGTCGCCGCGGAGGACTTGAGCGAGATCCAATGCTGGTTGACCCGTCAGATCCTGCACCGTGGTGGTGGTCCGGGCCAGCCCTCCTTCGGCAATTGCTGTGTAGGTGCTGACCCAGGCATCGAGCTGCCAGTCGGGCGCGCCGAAGTGCTGCCGGGAACCGTACGCTTCATCGACCGATTCGGCCCGGTAAGTGACCTCCCGGCCGGTTTCCTGCGAAATGATCGCTGCAGCCTCCGCCAGGGTTAGCGCCGTGGGGCCGGTCAGCTCATAGGTGTTGCCCGCATGGGCGGCGGCATCCCTAAGGACAACGGCGGCCACCTGCACCACGTCCGCCCGGGCCACCGCGGCCAATCGCCCGTTGCCAGCGGGGCCGCGAATGACGCCGTCGTCGTCGGCGAAATGTTGTAGGACGTCCAGATACAGATTGTTGCGGAGGAAGGTGTAGGCGATCCCGGAACGACGGATGTGTTCCTCGGTGGCCCAATGGTCGCGCCCGAGGGTGAAGGTGGCGTCCGGGGCGGCACCAAAAAATGAGGTGTACACGATGTGCTGCACACCGGCTTCACTGGCCGCGTCGACGAAGGTCAGATGCTGCTCCACGCGATCTTTGGATTCGCTTGCTGAGACCATGAAGAGGGTGTGGACACCCTCAAGAGCTGTCACGGCTGCCGAACGGTCCGCGTAGCTGCACTCAGCGGCGGTTGCGCCCGGCAGCGCAGGTGCGCGGCCGAGGTCTCGGACCGGCAGGCGAAGTGCGAGCCCGGACGCAGCAAGAATGCGTGCCGTAGCGCCGCCGATGGCCCCGGTCGATCCAGTAACTGCTATCAGCTTGTCCATACTCTTTTGCAGCGTGGGGAGGTGGTGAATTATTTCCGCTCGGCGGCAAGCTGCCAGGCTCGCCTAGACTGGGGGACCATGCGCTACATCAACAAATACCGTGTGCCCATCGTCTGGCTTCTCATTATCGCTCTCGTGGCGAGTATTGGTGCGGGATTCTTCGCTCAGATCTTCTAGCTTCCCCGCACTGCCTTGTCTGATGGGTGGGTACGTCCTAGGATAGTCAGTAGGCTTAGCTTTCGGGGAGGGCGGTATTCGATCCGTCTCCCGGTTGGCCTGCACAGACCGTATCGTACGTACGCACGGCTAGTGAGGAACGCATGACTGACAAGACTTCAACGACTGACCAGTACACCTTCCAGGATCCGGTGACTCGTTTCCCGAGCATCTCGGCCCCCAAGCAGGACCAGCCCGAACCCGGGTTGGATCGGGATCTGGAACCACAGACGGACCGCGGCGAGACCTCTTATCGTGGCACCGGCCGTCTCAAGGGGCGCAAGGCGCTTATCACCGGAGCGGACTCCGGTATCGGGGCTGCCGTCGCTATCGCTTTCGCCCGCGAAGGCGCCGACGTCGCGTTGTCCTACCTCCCCGTCGAGGAGCCCGACGCCGTCGAGGTGGCGCGCCTCATCGAAGAGAGCGGCCAGAAGGCCGTCAAGCTTCCGGGCGACCTGACCGATGCGGCTTTCTGCCGTTCACTCGTGAACGATGCCGCCGAACAGCTGGGTGGCCTGGATATCCTTGTGAATAATGCCGGCAAGCAGATTGCGGTCGAGCGTCTTGAAGACCTCACCGATGAGCAGTTGGATGAAACTTTCAAGACGAACATCTATTCGTTCTTCTGGATCACCCGTGAAGCGCTGAAGCATCTGAAGCCCGGGTCGAGCATCGTGAACTCGACATCGATTCAGGCTTACAGCCCGTCGTCGACTCTGCTGGACTATGCGAGCACCAAGGCTGCGATCAACAATTTCACCAAGGGCCTCGCCGAGCAGTTGGCACCCAAGGGTATTCGGGTCAACGCCGTTGCTCCTGGTCCGATCTGGACCCCATTGCAGGTTTCGGATGGGCAGCCAAAGGACAAGCTGCCGGAGTTTGGCAAGGATACCCCCTTGGGTCGCGCAGGACAGCCCACCGAGCTGGCCCCGGCCTACGTCTTCCTTGCGTCCTCCGAGTCAAGCTATGTGGTGGGCGAAACCTTGAATGTCAACGGCGGAAAGCCTTCGCCCTAACCCGTGTTGTTGAGGTGAAAGATCTCGATTGTCCCCTGCTGGCGGGCCGCTTCGGCCCGGTGGCAGGGGATGTCGCGTATATAAATCTAGACGAATATAAGCACTTTTTGATAGGTTCTGCTTATGCATGCTTTTGACGTCCTCGGCGACCCGGTTCGCCGCCGGATTCTTGAGCTTCTCCTCGATGAGGAATGGGCGGCTGGCGATATTGCCCGGGTCATCCGCACCGAATTTGGGATCTCCCAGCCTGCCGTCTCGCAGCACCTTCGGGTGTTACGCGAGAACGGTTTTGCTCGCGTCCGTGGGGACGGTACCCGGCGCCTGTATGCCGTAGAGGCCGGGCCCCTGCGGGACGTGGATCAATGGTTGGAGCCCTTCCGTGCAGGCTGGACGGGCCGGCCAGCCTGAAAGTCAGCCGGCAAATACGCCGATGAACCGGAAGAATACGGTGGCTGCCGTCGCAATCACCAACAGTGCCGCCGTGGTCCCCGTCCATCCGCTGAGGAACTGGCGCACTCGCTCGCTCGCCGGAAACACGCCGCAAACAAAATTGCGTGAAGTGAGGAAAATGGTGAGCACGATCATCGCAGCCCACACGATCATGCAGTAGATGCAGAGGATCCCGATCGCAAAGAGGGCCTGGCTCCATAGCCAGATGGTGAAGACCATCCCCAGAGTCACACCCACCTGCAATGCGCGCCAGTACCAGCGAGCTACGTTTGCCCCGGCGAGAAGCATGGCCCCCGTGGTGATGACGACGGAGAACGCGACAATACCCAGCAGGGGGTTGGGGAAGCCGAAGAGACTCGCTTGCCAGGTCTTGAAGACTTCACCGCAGGAAACGAAGGCGTTGACGTCGCAGCTGGTGACGTAGTTGGGGTCCGCGTAGACAGCCAGCCGTTCAAGGACCAACTGACCAGATGCCAACCACCCCACCACCCCTGAGATGACCAGGATCAGACCGAAAGGCCTGTCCTGCGCGAATCGTGGCGTAGCGGTGTCCATGGTGACTTTCTCGAAGCCTTGGTGGTCGTGGTGCAACTTTTTCTACTCTCCGTAGAAGAGGTTACAATTTTCAGGAGGGAGGAACAATGTCTGGCAGGACCAGTGTGACACCAGCCGCCCGCCTAACCCGTGGGCTACTCGCTGCTGCCGCATCGACCTCCCTCGCCGGTGCCTCACATGCTATCGCTGGCGGTGGCGTTCCAACGATCGCGGTTGTCGTTGCGCTGACCTTCGGGACGCTCGTATGCGTCATTCTTGCCGGGCGTCGACTGACCCTTGCGAGAACAACCGTTGGGGTAGCGATCAGCCAGGTGATTTTTCACTCGCTCTTCGCCTTGTTCACTAGCGGTTCGACGGCACCGACCGGATCGAGTACCGGCCACGGCCATGAGCTATTTTTGCCGGTCCCATCGGCTGCTCTGACCGGTACTGAGCATCCGGGCATCCTGATGATCGTGTCCCACTTCGCGGCTGGTCTACTGACGATTGCTCTGGTGCGTCACGGCGAAGCGCTGTGGTGGGCCTTGGTTGGCGCCCTGGCTGCATCCTTGACGGCGATGATCCGTTGGGTTGGCTCCTGCCCGGTCTCCGAGGAGCTGCGCTCCCTTCCTGTCCGTCCGGCAACCCTGGGTATGCACGATCTCCTGCATGCCGACTCAAGGCGTCGCCTTCGAGGGCCCCCGGTCCAGCAGCTGTCCTTCGCCTGACCCAGTCAGCTGCGGCACCGAGAATCACCGCCTGACTTCGCGTACCTCACAAAGGTAGGAGAACCCTTTGCCCACCCCGCGTTCTGGCGGGTTGGTTCGCATTTTCCGACGTGCAGCTCTCGTGACATTAGCGCTGGGCGGAATCACTTTAGGTAGTGGATTCGTCTCTTTGCCCAGCGCTAGTGCACACGATGAGCTAGTTTCCAGCAACCCCCAACAGGGGGACGAGTTGGCGACAGCTCCAGAATCCATTGACCTCGCTTTCAGCGCGGACATCCTGGATCTGGGCGCAGCGGTGCTGGTGGTTGATTCCACCTCCACAGATCGCACCATCGGAGTTCCCGAACTAGCCGGCAATACTCTGACTCAGACAGTCGCCGACCTCGACGACGGCGCCTATCAGGTGCGATGGCGCGTGGTCTCGGGCGACGGACATCCCATTGCTGGGTCCTTCGACTTCATTGTCGGCGACCCAGCCTCCGCAGAACCCATCACGGCCGCCGCAAGCGCGCCGTCGGTCGAAACCGCAACTCCTGATGCTGCGCCCGGCAACCTCGCCGGACAACCGGAACCATCGGCTGGCTTTTGGGCCATGCTGCCGGTCTGGCAGTACGCCCTGATAGGAGCCGCCGGCGGCCTCGGCATGTTCGCGCTGGTTCTGCGTCTCCGACGTGCCCGCTGATCAAGAGCGCCGTCACCGCCACTACTTAGCTAAGGAATCACCATGAAACTCTCCACCAAGTTCGCCACCGGGTTTGTTGCCCTGGGAACAATTACCGCCCTCGTGGGCTGCGCAGCAGCAGCTTCCGAAACCGCTCCCAGTACTGCCGTGGCAGCACAGGCTGATTCCGTGTCCATCGAGGATGCCTGGGTGAAATCAGCCGAAGAAGGCATGAGCGCTGCCTTCGGGATCCTATCGACGGACGGCGCCGAGGTGACAGTCATCTCGGCCTCCACCGCAGCGTCCCCAATGATAGAGCTGCACGAGACAGTCGCAGGGGACGACGGTCAGATGATGATGCAGGAGAAAGACGGGGGATTTGTCGTCTCCGAAGTCGAAATGATCCTGGCGCCAGGAGGCGATCACCTGATGTTGATGGGCCTCACTGCACCGCTGCTGGCAGGTGACACTGTTGGCTTCGAGCTGACCATGGAGGATGGCTCGATCTTCAGCTTCGATGCACCTGTCAAGGACTACTCGGGAGCGAATGAAACCTACAACGGCGACGAGTCCGTGGATATCGAAACGGATTCCGACTCCGGCTCAGCTGATGACAGGGGCTCGGATACTCACTCCGGGTCCGCCGATGAAGGGGCACCCGACCAGTGACTCAATCGGATACCAATGATGCCCTGCCGGGGCTGAATCGTCGGCGTTTCCTGTGGGGAGGCGCCGCCACCGGTGTGGGTGCGGCCACCGCCGCCCTGATCGGTTCCTCCTGGAGGGACGCCTCGTCAACTGCTGCTGCAGGCCACGCCGAGGACGCCAGATCGGCGATCCACGGCGCAGTAACCATCCCGTTCTACGGGGCGCGCCAGGCGGGTATTGATACTCCAGCCCAGTCTCACACAGTGATTACCGCTGTGGATCTGGTTCAGGTACAGACAGCGGAACAGGTGGTTCGACTGATGCGGCTCCTTACCGAAGATGCGGCCCGTCTGACACAGGGCGCGGCGGCCCTGGCAGATCCGGAACCGGAGCTGGCCATCGTTCCAGCCCGTCTCACAGTGACCTTCGGGTTCGGGGAACGCATTGTGCGGCTCGCTGGTGACAACAGTGCACCCTCCTGGCTCAAGCCGCTCCCCGCCTTCTCCATTGACGATCTCGACGAGGATCAGTGCGGAGGCGATCTCCTGATTCACGTCGCCTCTGAAGATCTCGTCACGGTGTCGCATGCGCAGCGGATGCTCCTCAAGGACACCCGGTCTTTCGGCCAGGTCCGCTGGTCGACGGAAGGATTCCGGCGGGCGTTCGGTTCGGAAGAGGCCTCCGTGACGATGCGCAATCTGTTTGGCCAGGTCGATGGGACAGCCAACCCCCGACTTGGCTCGGACGACCTCGAGACGGTGGTCTGGGACAGCTCCGCTTCTCCTGCCTGGCTTTTCAACGGAACGTCGATGGTGATCCGCAAAATTGCCATGGACCTGGACACGTGGGATGAGCTGGACCGTCCGGGCCGTGAAGAGTCAGTCGGTCGCTACCTGACGAACGGCGCCCCGCTGACCGGACGCAATGAGAAGGACGAGCCAGATTTCGAGAAGACCACCCCCTTGGGGTTTCCGGTCATCGCCGAGTTCGCGCACACGCGCAGGGCCCGGTCCAGCGTGCCCGGCGAAAAGATATTCCGTCGTGCGTATAACTACAACACGACACCAACTGGAGGGCCTGTTTCTGACGCCGGCCTGCTCTTCCTCAGCTATCAGGCCGACGTCGACCGTCAATTCGTCCCGTTGCAGCAACGACTGGACGAACTGGACCTCCTGAACCAATGGACCACGCCCATCGGTTCTGCAGTGTTCGCCATCCCGCCGGGCTGCGCCGAAGGCGGGTTCATCGGAGACTCGCTCTTCGCTATCTGACCCCGAACACGCATCCTCCGACTCAAAGGAAACCCCAAAATGCCCGCACCAAACACTAAATCCGCCGGCTCCTCCCGCGAATCAGCCCAGCAACTTCGGCTGGACCACGAGCGGCGGGAAAAGCGCTCACGCCTGTTGATGAGGTGGGGAATCATTGGCGGAGTCCTGGCTGTCCTCGCGGTGATCGCTGTGGTGATTGTGTCCTCGATTCGCCCGGATGTTCCGGCTGCCGGTCCCGCGCCAGCCCACGGCAATGAGTATGGCGGGATCACGCTTGCCTCTCCCACCGACCTGGCGGCCACCGCTGCCGGGACGGTCGACGCCGAGGCGGCGCTGGAGGAGACACGCGAAACACCGGCGCGGGTGGAGGCCGACGCTGGGCCCGGGCCGGTCCAGGTGGTCGCGTGGGTCGACGTCAACTGCGTGCATTGCGCGGACTTCGAAACAACCTACTCAGCCCAAATTAAGCAGTGGCTCGACGACGGCGACGTCACCCTGGAGTACCGAACCGTTGCCTTCCTCGACCGGAACTCGACCAGCGCGTACTCCTCCCGGGCAGCCAACGCGCTAGCGTGCGTGGCTGACACGGCCCCGCAGGCATACCTGCCATTCACTCAAGCGCTATTCGGGAATTTCCCCACTGGGGAACTGAGCGATGACGAGCTCAGCGACCTTGCTGAAGCGTCGGGCGCAGGGGACATCTCCACCTGCGTTGCTGAAGGTACCTTCCGCCCCTGGGTGGACTTCACCACCAACGCAGCATCCTCCTCGGGCATCTCAGGCACGCCGACCGTGTACATCGATGGTGAGCCACTCGCGTCGCCTGCCGATTTCGTGACCGGCGTCGAAGCCGCAATTGAGGCCCGAGGTGCCTAAAGGCGGCCCATTGCAGGATCCTGCTGAGCTGGCCGCCGTGAGGGATGAGCGGCCAGTATCGGGGGAGCGGATCCCGGAGCGCAGCATTGTGCGGGTAGTTTTCGGTATCGCAGTGCCGGTCAGCCTGGCGGTCGCGATCCTGTCGATGTACTTCAGCGAAGCGCTCACCACGTACCGAACCACCATGGCGGATCCCGGCGACTTTGTGGTGCATGCTCGGCCAGTCGCGCGGGTAATCCAGGATCTCAGCGCTGCCATGACAATCGGCTTCCTGGTGCTCTGCGCCAGTCTCCTGCCGGCGTCCGACCGGAACAAGTCGATCATTGGGTTCGCCCAATGGAAGGCTCTCAATTGGGCCTGGATCTCGGCGGGTGTCTGGTTTGTCGCCTCGGTCGCCTCGCTGGTGCTGATTGCCGCTGACACTGCGGGCCAACCGATCAACAGTCCGGGGTTTGCGTCGATTTTCCTGTTCTTCGCCACTGAACTGGAGCTCGGGCAGATCCTGCTGGTGGCGCTGTCAGCGGTCCTGGTTCTGGTCGTGATGCTGCCAATGGTCCGGTCGACCACTGGGGCTGGTATTGCGCTGGCCATCGCAGCGATGGGGATCCTGCCATTGGCCCTGGCCGGGCATGCTGCCGGGTCGGATGACCACGGCAACGCCGTCAACTCCCTGGCGCTCCACCTGGTCGGCGTATGCGTGTGGGTCGGCGGGCTCGCGGCGGTGCTGCTGCTGGGATCCCGGCTGGGCAAGGACACGGGGCGGGTCCTTCGCCGCTACTCAGCACTGGCTGCGTGGGCGTTCGGGGCTGTGGCCTTCTCTGGGATTATCAACGCCAGCCTCCGCCTCGGGTCCCTGGCGGACCTGGCCACACCCTACGGTCTGCTCGTGGTGGTGAAGATGGGTAGCCTGACCCTGCTCGGGCTCGCTGGGTGGTATCAGCGCCGCAGGATTCTGCCGCGCCTGGACCGCGACCCGGAGGACCGACGGGCGTTCGTTACCTTTGGTGTGTCCGAAGCAGCGCTGATGATTGTTACCATCGGCGTGTCCGCCGGTCTTGCCGCGAGTCCGCCGCCCGTTCCGCAGGGGTCAATCGCCGACGTCGACCTGCGCCGTTCCCTCCTCGGCTACCCGTACCCGGAGCCGCTCACTGTCCCCAGCTTCCTAACTTCGTGGCACCCCGACTGGACGATTGGGCTCCTGGTTCTGGTTGCCGCCGGAGCCTACGTGGCTGCGGTCATCAGGGTCCGGCGTCGCGGCGATCGCTGGTCCATTCCCCGCTCGCTGGCCTTCCTCGCAGGGTGCGCCCTGCTGATTTGGCTAACCAGCGGCGGGCCCGCCGTCTATGGGAGGACCAGTTTTTCGGGGCACATGATCCAGCATATGGGCCTGATGATGTACGCACCGGTGCTCTTTGTGCTGGGGGCGCCGATCCTGTTGCTTCTCAAGTCGACACGTCCGCGCACCGACGGCAGCCGAGGCCTCCGCGAGTGGGTGCTCTGGCTCTTCCGCTCACGCTTCAGTCACTTCCTCACCCGCCCCCCGGTTGCTGGGCTGATTTTCGTGGGCAGCATGGTGGGGTTCTACTATTCACCCGTTTTCGAACTGGCCCTGTCCACCCATGTGGGACACGTGTTCATGATCGTGCACTTCCTTATTACCGGATATCTTTTCGCCTGGGTGCTCATCGGGATCGATCCGGGGCCAGCCCGATCGCCGTACCCGTTCAGGCTGATCATCCTGCTCGCGACCATGGCGTTCCACGCCTTCTTCGGCCTGTCGCTCCTGGGCGGCACAGAGATCCTGGCACCCACCTGGTGGGCTAACCTGCAGCTCACCGACCAGGCAGCTCTGCTGGCTGACCAGCAGCGAGGCGGCGCGATCGCGTGGGGAATTGGGGAGATCCCGACGGTACTCCTCGCGTTAGGCGTCGCCATGGCGTGGCGGAAGGACGACGAACGGACAGCGGTTCGCGAGGACCGCGCCGCTGACCGGGACGACGACGCCAAACTCACCGCCTACAACCAGCATCTTGAAAGCCTGCAGCGGAGGTCGCCGGGACGTTGACCACACACGACTGCGCCCCACCCATGAGCTGACACGGGTGGGGCGCAGTTGCTGAGGGCTATCGGGTCGGCGTGTTGTCGTAGTCCGCTCGGTCGATCTTGCGGTGGTAGCGCATGCCGGTGAGACCACCCAGGACGGCTCCGACGAGGGCTGCGACCAGCGCCACGATGACAGCAATAATGCCCGCGGTCGTGAGGTTCCCTTCATTGAGGGGGATCCGCGGGAAACTGTTGAGATTCGCGAAAATGTCGAACTGCCTTCCGAAGATCAAGCCGAGCACCGCCACCAGTACCGCGATGATGAGTGCCCAAAGCCACACGGCAACCCCCTGCTTCGCTCCGTTGAACCGCGCCATCCGTCCGGCGACGTAACCACCGGCAAAGTAGGAGAGGAGCAGGATCACCAGCAGGACAATTGCTCCCGTGATGCCGACGGTCTGCGGATCTGCGGCCACCTGGTCGGCGGCATCGGTCAGGTCAGTGTTGGTGGAGAGCCCGAAGACTGCTCCAGCCGCGGCGACGAGCGCCGTGAGCAGCACTGCCATCCCGGTGGCGGTGAGCCAGCCGAAGAACGCCGACCCAAACTTCATGCCACCAAAGGTGTCCTTCTCGTGCTGCAGGAGGGCTGCCCGTTCGGCCGACGCCGGTAGCGCCGGACGGTCGTCGTGGGTGTCGCGGTACCGGTCGTCATCCGGATCAGCGGTATGACTGACCGGCTGCGCAGCGACGGGCTGGGTACGGGTAGACGGCGACGCCGCTACGGCACCCGCCCCGGCGCCGGTAGCTACTGCGCCTGTTGAGCCGCCGGACTGTGTCTGGTGTTCGCGGGTGGTCTCGCCGTCGGTGGTGCGGTGCACCTGGGTGGCGTCACTGTCGCGGGCGGAGCGGCGCGAGTCGGTGGTGCGGTGCACCTCGGTGGCGTCACCGTCGCGGTCGGAGCGGCGCGAGTCGGTGTAGTCGTGCACCTGGGTGGCGTCGCCGTCGTTGGCGCTGGCCGAAGAGGAATCACGCCAATCCGCAGTGCCGTCAGAATGTTTGGGGGTGTTCTCCCGGGGAGAGTTGCCCTCTGCCGGGTCGTTCCCTGTTCCTTGCGTGCTCATGGTGCCTCCTACTATCGGTGCCGTACGGCTTCCTCAGCAACCTTACTATTACTGCCGGTGGGGGACAAGAGTGGCCGGATGGGAGCCAGCGCAGTGAGAGACTTTTCCTATGGAATTTCAGATCCTGATGACCGTGCTGACCGGCCTGCTGATCGTGGTTGGCGTCGCGGGAGTCATTGTGCCAATCCTCCCGGGCAGCATTCTCATCATCGGTTCCCTCCTGATGTGGGCGCTGGTGGTGTCCAGCACCGCGGGCTGGATGGCATTTGGCGTCGGAGCGGCGCTGGCTGTCGCTGGCCTGCTCGCCGGCGCGGTCCTGACTGGCCGGAAACTCCAGCAGCGCCAGATTCCGGGCAGATCGGTCGTGATCGGGTTGGTCACTGGCGTGCTGGGAATGTTCCTGATCCCCGTGGTCGGGCTCTTCGTGGGCTTCGCCGCTGGTCTGTTCGCGAGCGAATTCGCCCGGCAGCGGCAAGTCGGCCCGGCGCTATCGTCCAGCGGGGCTGCGTTGAAGGCAACCGGCATCGGAATTCTGGTCGAACTTGGGCTCGCACTGCTCGCAGGAAGCGTCTGGGTCATCGGCGTGTGGGTGCACTTTGCCACCGTCTAAGGATCGCTGAACACCACTATCGTCTGAAAATTGTCGCTCGGGAGCTGACCATGTTGCTGGATCTCATCCTCACCAACGCCCGTATCATCACCATGGACGCCCAGCGTCCGGCAGCGGGGAGCGTTGGCATCCTGAACGGGCGGATCGTCGGCTTCGACACCGAGCTGGCGGGCCTTAGCGCCAGAGAGGTTATTGACCTGCGGGGCAGGGTCCTTATTCCGGGGCTGAATGACGCGCACTGCCACACCGCCTGGTTCGGGCTCACCCTCGGTGAGGTGGACCTGTCCCATCTCACCGATCTGGAGCAGGTGTATGCCCGCCTCCATGCGGCGGCGCAGGCTCCGGCGGACGACGACGGCGGTTGGCTGGTTGCCAGCGGGTTCGACCACCACCGGTTCGGCGGTCAGTTCCCCAACCGGGGTGCCCTGGACCGGGTTAGTGGAGGGCGACCACTGTTCATCAGACGGACTTCAGGCCATGGTGGAATCGCCAACACGGAGGCCCTCCGGCGGGCGGGAGTTCTTGCCCAGGACTTCAGCGATCCGGTCGGCGGGAGGGTTGTGCGGGACGGCTCGGGGGAACCGACGGGCCTGCTGCAGGAAACCGCCCAGGCCCTGGTCCTTGACCTGCTCCGCCCCTACGCCCGTGAAACCCTGGTCGCGGCCATCGACCGGGCGAGCGCCCGGTACGCGAGTGAGGGGATCACCAGCTTCACCGATGCCGGCATCGGGGGCGGCTGGATTGGTCATGCACCAGACGAACTGGGCGCGTTCCAGGACGCCCGGACAGCGGGGAAGCTGCACGCCCGGGCGCAGCTGATGCCCGCCATCGAGACGCTGCAGTCAGATACGGGAGCCGGTCTGGGCCTGGGGATGTACAGCGGGTTCGGCGATAACATGCTGTCGTTGGGCCCGGCGAAGATCTTCCTGGATGGCGCGCTCTCCAGCGAGACTGCTGCGCAGACCGAGCCTTACTCCACCGGCAGCGTGAACAAGGGTTACCTGCTGGATGATCCGTTGGCCCTGCGGCGGCAGATGGTTGACGCGCACCGTGCCGGCTGGTCCATCGCCGCGCATGCGATCGGCGACGCTGCCATGGACCTGGCAATTGACACGTTCCGCCAGTTTCCTGACCGACCCAACGGGAGCCTGCCGCATCGGATCGAGCACGCGGCGGTGGTCCGACCGGACCAGCTGTCAGCACTCGCCGCCCTGGAGGTAGCGGTGGCGCCTCAAGCCTCCTTCTTCCGCCCGATAGGCGACGCGATGGCGCTGTCCTTGGGGGCGCGCCGGGCGGCATTCACCTACCGGGCCAAGTCCTTCCTCGACGCGGGCATCCGGATGGCAGGTAGCTCCGATCGGCCTTGTGCTGATGGGACAGCGCTGCGCTCCATCCAGTCCTACGTGGACCGCCTGACCTCCGGCGGCGCCATTTTCGGTGCCGCATCCGAACGGCTCACCGCTGCGGAAGCCCTCCGCATCTATACGGTCGGATCCGCGGACGCTACCGGATTCGGTGGGATCAAGGGCCGGCTGGCCGCCGGGATGCTTGCTGACTGCGCTGTCCTCGAGGCATCGCCGCTGGAGGTTCCGACCGGTGACATCGCCGACATCCCGGTTCTGGCCACCCTGCTGGGTGGTCGGTTTACCCACCACCAGCTGTGAGTGGGTGGCGCTACTCGCCGTCGGACAGGGATAGCGCGGCGGTGATCAAGGCCAGGTGACTCAGACCCTGCGGCAGGTTACCCATGAACTCGTGCCGGTCATCGGCGTCGATCATTTCGGCCAGCAGGCCGACGTCGTTCGCCAGAGGTAGCAGTTCGTCCATCTGGGAGCGTGCCTCTTCCTTGCGTCCGACCAGGGCCAGGGCAGCCACCATCCAGTAGGCGCAGGCGACAAAGGTGGATTCCTCGTCCTGCATGCCGCTGTACCGGTAGAGGAGGGGGCCAGCTCCAAGCTCGCCCCGCAGGGCATCAATGGTTGAGGACATTCGCGGTCCGCGCTCGTAGCCGCTGATGGCGTGCAGCAGGATCGAGGCGTCCAACTCCTGGGAACCGGGATACCAGACGTAGCTCTGGCGGTCTTCCGACCAGCAGTTCGCTTCGACCCAGTCCCGGATCCGATCGCGCTCGGCCCGCCAGCGCTCGGCGGGTCGTTGCAGTTGCCCGGCTTCGGAGAGTTTCACAGCACTATCCAGTGCATGCCAGCAGCCCAGCTTCGAGGTGGTGTAGTGCCGCTCCTCGGGGAGTTCCCAGATGCCGGCGTCGCGCTGTTGCCAGGTATCGCACGCAAGATCCGCTATGTCCGCGAGCTGGCGGGACGTGGTGGGGTCCAGGACGTGCCCGGCCTCGACGTACAGTCGCACAATGTCGAACAGGTCCCCGAAGACGCCCAGCTGAAGTTGGCCAGCTGCAGGGTTCCCGTCGACCACCGGGCCGATTCCTCGCCAGCCGGAAAGATCCGGGGTGCGTGTGCCTGCGGGGATCTCTCCGTTGAGGCGGGTGAAGACCTGCAGGTCCCTGCCCTGGGTGCGAAGGTTTTTGAGCATCCAGGACACCGCGGCGTGGACTTCCTCGCGCACTCCGGTCCGGACCAGCGCATGAAGGGTGTAGGCGGTGTCCCGCAGCCAGGTGTACCGGTAGTCCCAGTTCTTGCCGCCAGCCCTGCTCTCGGGTAGCGACGTGGTCGCGGCTGCGGCTATTGAACCGGAGGGGCTGTGGATCAGCAGCTTCAGGGCCAGGGCGCTCCGGAGCACCTGGTCGGCGTAGGGTCCGTCGTAGCTGAACTCTCTGGACCAGGTCTGCCAGTTGGAGATGGTTCGTTCGATGCCGGCGTCCACTGATTGGGGATCGGGGAGTGGCAGGGGCTCGTCGTGGGTGGAGATGACAGCGATGAGGTGGCGTGAGCCGGGATCGGTGGTGAGGGCCCCGGAAATTGCCTGACCCTCGATGGTCACATCGCCTTCGTTGATGCCGCGGACGCCCAGCGCGGTGCCGTCGACCATCAGTACTGCGCCGTGGTCGGTGGACTGGACCCAGGGTGAGGCGGTCTGGAAGCAGTTGCCGGGCCGGACTGCCCAGCGCATCGGCACGTTCCCGGTCAGGCCCTCGATTCGCCGGGCCAACTCGCCCCAGGGCAGTCGACCTGCCACGCCCGTGTTCAGGGAATCGGTGACCTGGACGGTGCCGGACCTGGTGGTGTAGATGGTGGCCAGGACGTTGGTGCCGTCCACATAAGCCCGTGTGGCGGTGAACGGTTCAGCCGGGCACAACTCCAGCGCGCCGCCGTCGTCGGCGTCCAGCAGCCGGGCGAACGCAGGGGTGGAGTCGAGGTCGGGGGTGGGGTACCAATCGATCGATCCATCGTGGGCGATCAGGGCAACCGTTCGCCCGTCGCCGATTGCTGCATAGGAACGCAGGTCAACGTAGCCGTCTCGGCGGTCGGCTAGCTCATTCGGATCAATCATCCAGTGGGCTAGTGGCCCTGATTTTTGTTGTACCGGGTCTTGTTGGCGCGGGTGTTCTCGTTATTGCCACGTCGATTTTTGAGCAGCTTGGAGGCAATGACGGGGACGAGGGTCCACAGGATTCTCTTCATCAGCACGACATGTTCCTTATCTATTGGAGGACCGAGGGTTTCCACGGGAAACCTAAGTCTACTTATAGTTTGGCTTGAAGGAAACTGGGAACGGCCCGCATAGCGGCTAGCCGGCGTGCGTCACGAACTCCTTCAGCGCCGCCAACTGCGTCAACCGGCACTCAGGCTTCAGGTACATCATGTGACCGGCCTCGTGATAGTGGTGCGTGAATCGGTCTTTCATCTGGTCCGTCAGATTCATGTGGGCGAACACGTATTCGGCCGCGAAATGCGGAGTGGCGCCGTCCTGATAGCCGTAATCCACGTGGACGCGGAGGGAGGGGTTGTGCACCAGGAGCCGCTCAAGGGTGTGACTCACATCCACGGGTGCCCCCTCGAAGGTCTTGTAACTCCACGGGTGCACCCGGGCAGTGAGCACCTCGTAGGGCAGGTCATTTTCGTAGCCAAGTTCGGCGCGCACGTAGTGGTTCATGGCTGCCGCGTACGGACCGGTGATGGCGCGGATGCTCGGGTCATCGGTCATAGTGGAGCTCTGCAGGCTGGCGGGCTGCGCCGTGAACCGCCCGTCAATCCGGCCGACCGCAAGCCCATCCGCGCGGAGCAGTTCCGCGGCAAACTCACCGTACTGCCACCGCAGGTTGGTGCGGCGGACAAAGGCCTCGTCGAGGGTGGTAATCGCGGCCAGTCGGGCGACGACGTCGTCGTACTCCTCAGCGCTGAGTCGGCTGCCCTGCGTCAGGGCGTACCCGTAGTCGCGGGCGGCAAAGGTTTCGGCTTCACTGACGACGTCGGCGAGGTCGCGCCCCGGGTGGCGGCCGTGGAAGTGGGCGATGGCCGCGTAGGTGGGGATGTGCAGGGCGTACGGGAGGTCACTGCCGGGAAAGAACCGCAGCGTCGACATGTTCAGGACCGTGGAGATGAGGCCCAGGCCGTTCACAGCCATGCCGTAGGCGTCGAACAGCCGGCCGGCGACGGCGACGGCCCGGAGGGTTCCGTAGGATTCGCCGACGAGGTACTTCGGTGCGAGCCAGCGGTTGTTGCGGGTGGTCCAGAGCCGGATGACCTCGGCCACCAGATCGCGGTCTTCGATGAACGCGTGGAACTCGTCCGACTTCTCGCCTTCGACGACGCGGGAGAAGCCGGTGTTGACGGGGTCGATCATGACCAGGTCGCTGTGTTCAAGGAGTGTCTCGGGGTTGTCCACCAGCCCGAACGGTGCGGGAGTCATGGCTCCGGTATCGCCGGAATCGACCCGACGTGGGCCGAGCAAACCCAGGTGAAGCCAGATTGACGCCGAGCCGGGACCGCCGTTGAATGCGAAGGTGACCGGTCGAGTGGGAGTCTGGCCGTCGTCGTCGGGCTCGGTGTCCTTGGTGTAGGCCACGATGAAGATTTCGGCCTTGGGCTTGAACCCGTCGGACTTCCCGTCCTTCGTTTCCTCCCGGCGCAGGACCAGTCGGCCGGTAGTGCTCGTGTACTTCAGGCCCGACGCTGTGGTGTGCTGCCGGATGGCGAAGTCGTCGGTGACTTCCTTGACTTCTTTGACCTTCTCGGAGGTTGCGGAGTCTTCGATAGTTTCTGCGGTGTCGTCAGCCATGACTAGAGCGTACAGGTAGTTCCCAGAGGCAACCACTCCGTGGTGTCCGCCGTCGTCGGCCATCCCGATGTCCAGGTTGGCCCCGCGTGTCCGGGTTGCTCACCAAGGGGCCGCCCCGAAGTGGCTACTTTGCTGCGTTTGGCGACGTCGGGACGCTCGACGGCGATTCGTCGTCTGCCCAGCCGGTCCGGAGCTGGGGGCGGGCAAAGAACAGGGCGGCGCCGAGTCCGATGAGGATCACCGTGGCCGGCAGGAAAAGGGACTGGCCCATGGCCGCCGCATATCCGGGCTGTAGTGCTTCGGAGAGCTGCTGTCCGGGCACGGCTTCGGCTCCGCCGTCGCCAATGTTGGCAGCCAGGCGGGTGAGCATCATCGCCGCAATGGCAGAGCTCCCCAGGACGGCCCCCACCTGCCGGGTGGTGTTGTAAACGCCGGAGCCGGCGCCCGCGGAGGACCGAGGCAGGTTGCGGGTAGCCGTCAGGGAAACCGGAGCCCAGATGCCGGCACTCGCCAGGCCGAGCAGCGAGATGGGGAGCAGCAACGCCCAGACGGGCATGTCGGGAGTCATGATGGCGCCTAGCCAGAACAGTGACACCGACATGGCCGAGAATCCGAAGACAGCCATGTATTTGGGGTTGCCGCGCTGGACCAGTCGCCCCACCAGCGGGGCGAGCGAGCCGGAGATGATCGCCATGGGGGTCAGCAGCAGGGCGCCTTCAGTGGGGGAAAAGCCGCGAACGTTTTGGGCGTACAACATCAGGGGGATAGCAACAGTGGTGATGGCGAAGCCCATCGCGAAGATCGAGGTGTTGCCGAGCGAGAAGTTGCGGTCCTTGAACAGCCCCAGCGGCACCAGGGGCTCCTTGCGGTTATAGCGCTGCCAGAGGATGAAGGTCGCGAGCAGGACGACGCCGGTGATGATCAGCGACCAGACCGAAATGGGTCCGGCGATGGTACCCCAGTCATAGGTCTCGCCCTCCTGAATACCAAACACCAGGCAGAACATACCCGCGGCGCTCAGGACCACGCCGAGGAAGTCGAAGCTGTGGCTGTTGGTCGGAAGCCGGGGGACCAGGCGGTAGGCGAGGATCAGGCCGACGACGCCGACCGGTGCGTTGACGAAGAAGATCCACTCCCAGCCCAGCGAGTCGACCAGCAGGCCGCCAAGCACCGGGCCGATGAGGGTGGCGACGCCTGCCACGGATCCCCACAGTCCCATCGCAGCACCCCGGCGTTCCGGTGGGAAAATGCGGGTGATGACGGCCATGGTCTGGGGTGTCATCAGCGCCGCGCCGAGTCCTTGAAGGACCCGGGCCAGGATGAGCATCTCCACTGACCCGGCCATCCCGCACCACACGCTGGCCAGGGTGAACACCGTCAGGCCGGCGAGGTAGATTCGGCGAGGGCCGAACCGGTCGCCGAGGCGTCCGGTGATCAGCAGCGGGACGGCGAACGCCAGAAGGTAGGCGCTGTTGACCCAGACCACGCTGTCGAGGTCGGCTCCTAGTCCGTTCATGATTGCCGGGATGGCCACGGAGACGATGGTCGAGTCAACGAGAATCATGAAGAATCCGATGACCAGGGCCCAAAGTGCAGGCCAGGCGTTGATCTCGGTCTGCTCCTCGGCGGAGCGTTGTGCGGTCATTCTCCGAGGTTACTCCGGCTGCGGGCACCGATTTGCTACAGTACTTTTTGCGGGGCTTTAGCTCAGTTGGTAGAGCGTTTCGTTCGCAATGAAAAGGTCAGGGGTTCGATTCCCCTAAGCTCCACTCTGAAGGCCCTCTGACCTGCGGAAACGTTGGGTGGGAGGGCCTCGTTTCTGTCCTGCGACGGCTCAACCACACGGAAACCACACGCTTTCGGACTATTCCGGATCAGCCTTGGGTGTTGCATTCCGTCCGTCTGGGCCTCAGCGACGGTGGGTGGTATTCACATAGACATGCCCTCCGGTCCGGATAATGATGCGGTCCCAAACTTTTGGAGGACCGCTGTGAGGTCCGGTGACTGGGTTGCCTTGGCGATGTAGTGCTTCTCTGTGATTGCAGTTCCAGAGTGACCCAGCTGTGCGGCGGCTTGCTTGGAACTGTATTCCTGGTCGATGAGAGTGGCAACGGATTTCCGGAAAACATGCGGGGTTACCCATTCGAAGGGTGATCCAGCGCGGGCGTCCCGCCATTGCCTGCGGAAGTTGTGCGGGCTGCGCACAGTTCCCGTGGAAGACGGGAACAGCATGTCTTCGGGTTTGGGCTGCTTGGCTGAATACCTGCGCTGAAGTGTTTGCACGGCAAACGGCGGGACCTTCATCGTGCGGAAGCCGGCTTTTGTCTTCGGGTGGTCTTGCCGGTAGGCACCGCGGCCTTTCTCCATGATGACGGTTCCCGAGATCGTGATGGTCGGCGGTTCTGTTTCAAAATTGACGTCCTTCCAACGGATGGCCAGGACTTCACCAATTCGGGCGCCCGTGGGGAGGAAAATGTCGAGAACATCCAGCAGGTCTAGTGCGCGTGGCCGTCCCTGGTGTGCGGGGTCCTTTTGCCACCCGGCAATGACAGCCCGGAGCTTCTGAACGTCTTCGACTGACAGTGCCTTGACGTCTTTCCTGGCGAATTTGATGGCTCCGACATCCCGAACTGGATTGCTGCGCAGGGCATCGTGCCGGAGTGCGAGACCGATCATGCCGGTCAGAACGATTTTGGAATGACGTGCGGTGGCAGGGTGGTCTGCAGCGACGTTTTTGAGGAACCGGTCAATACGGCCGGTGCTCAGTTCGTGCAGCCGGAGTCCGGCCAGTGCGGGTTCGATGACGCGACTGTAGGTGTCGCGGTAGCCATCGATGGTCCTTCTGCTGGCGCGACCATTGTTCTCAATTTCTTCGAACCACAGATCGCTGAGCTCGGATAGCCGAGTATCTCTGGAAATATCACTTGTGGCAGGGGCTCGCCGGTCTTGGAACGAAGTGACAAGGTTTCGTTCGGCGGCGGCTCCACCGGTTCCCCAGACTTCAGCGGTGCGGGTGATGCCGTCGGTGGCTGGACAGTTCCGGCAAATTTGAGCGGCGTGGTACAGAGCGAGTTACGTGATGCTTTTCAAGAGAGCAAGCGCCGCGGACATGTTTTAGTACGCGAATAATTTGAGCAGCCGAACGGGGAAGAGCTAGTAGCTTGACTGCCGCCTATACCTCTTTGTGGTTGCGCTACGCTTCACGCCTGGGCATGTGGAAACCCTCGACACGGTCTGGGTCGCCTGCTTAATATCCACATCACCGACAGATTTTTACTTGATCCGGAGGCATTGGTAGGAAGCGGCATACGGTGGACCAGGCCGAACAGTGGTTGGAATGTCTCTGGTCAGTTAGCTTACGTTTTACTAGGGTGGTCGTCAGGTGAACAAGACGGGAGGACCCATCACAGTTTCAGCGCTGGGCAGAACGGGCATCACTGTGCAGACGGTGGTGCGCCTCGTGTTGAGCTTTTCGCTCCTTGTCGCGTTTACCTCTTCAGGCACCGCGGCTTTGTGCCTTCCGATGGAACAACACAAGTCCCCCGCGATGGCGGACCATGCGGTGGGTATGGATTTACCGGGGCAGGCTAGCGGCGCTAGTACGACAGTCAGGGCCGTGACACCCACGCATTCCCCGTCGGCACAAACGTGCTGCCATCAACAGGTCAGTGCGACCGAAAGAGTCACAGCGCCGCAGCGTGCGCTACCGGCGGAGCAGGGCGTGGCCTTTCCAGCGCGGCTGGAACTGCTTCCTGCTGATCACAGGTACATGCCGCCGGGATTGTTTGATCCGACTCTTGAGAGGCGCGATCATCTTCGGCCGTCGTTGACGGCTCTATCGATCAGTCGTACATAAACCCCTCTTCCCTGGCATGCCGGTCCCCACCGGC
>NZ_ALPM01000118.1:0-19210 GCF_000294595.1 Arthrobacter sp. TB 23
GCTCCCGGTCGCCCATCGGCGCCCCGTTCGACAACAACAAAATGACCAGCAGCTGACGTAGCTCAGCTGCACCCTGACTGAGGAGAAACCAATGACACATCACGTGAGGTCAATGCTAGATACCTTCCCCAAGGACCTCGGGGGAGTGGATAAGGAAAAGCTCGCTGAATGCATCGAGGCTTGCTTCGAATGTGCCCAGACCTGCACCGCGTGCGCGGATGCCTGCCTGAGCGAGGACATGGTCGCCGATCTAACGAAGTGCATCCGCACCAACCTGGACTGTGCCGATATTTGTGCGGCCACCGGCGCTGTCCTGACCCGTCGCACCGGGTACGACGCGGAACTTACCCGAGCCGTGCTCGAGGCCTGCCGTACGGCATGCAGAGCCTGCGCGGACGAGTGTGAACAGCACGCCGAGATGCACGATCACTGTCGGGTCTGTGCTGAGGCCTGCCGGCGCTGTGAGAAGGCGTGCGAGGAATTGTTGTCTTCGCTCGGTTAGACACCTTTTCCCTAACGGCGATCCAAGGAGCACTTGATGAATTCAGCAGAAAACACGCCAGGTAGTCACCCAGTAAGAGACTCCGGGTGCGAGCATCAGCAAACCGAACCCGGCCAACAGGAAACATCTTCCGCTAAAGACAATGCCCGGGACGGCCAGGACCACTCCAAGGGCGGCGGTTCAGGCAAGATGTATCTAAAGTTTGGCGTCATCCTCCTGATCAGTCTCGGACTGATGTGGGTGCTATCAATGTCGATGGTCCGGTCCATCGATCACTTCTACTTCAACCTAAGCAACTTCTGGATGGCGTTGTTAATGGTTGGGGCGATGGCAATCGTCATGGTCGTGGGCATGTGGTCGATGTTCAAGAACAAAAAGGCGAACATCGCCATGCTGGTCGGATTCGCCGTGCTCTTCGTGGGCGCTTTCTCCCTGGGGCGGACGGAAACCTTCGTCGGCAACGAAGAATTCCTGAAGTCAATGATTCCGCACCACTCCCGCGCCATCCTGGTCTGCCAGGAGTCGAACATCACGGATCCGGAAATAGTGGAACTGTGTGACGCGATTGTGGAGACCCAGCGGGAGGAAATCAGCCAAATGCAATCGATCCTCGATCGATACGCATCCGACTGACAAGGAACACAAGAAGTTGGGGCGCTCTCTGAAGTGAGGGCGCCCCTGTCTACTCACCCCGGTCGCGGTGAGTAACGATGCGGTAAAAACTGATTTTGACATATACCCCTAGGGGGTATACTTTGTGGTAACCGAGCGGGAAGTCCGAGCCCACAAATGGACCGCTTACTCCTTGAAGGTCCCTCACTGCGACTGCAGCCAGCGTGGATGACCCCGGGGTGACTGCACCCGCTGATTCTCGAATAACCATTCCTCGTATTTTGGAGACCCATCATGTGCGGCACTTCTCCGGATCTAACTCTGACTGATACATCATCTTCCGGATGCGCCTGCTGCGCCCCGCAGGACAGCAAAACTAAGACCGCTCCTGCAACTGGCAACATCAGCGCGAGTTTCGGTGTCGCCGGGTTGACCTGCGGTTCGTGCGCGTCCCGGGTGACCTCTGCAGTCGGCGCGATCGATGACGTCACCGATGTCCAGATTGATCTCGTGTCCGGCGGGACCTCCACGGTCACCGTCCTCAGCAACCAGACTGTTCCCGCGGCAGCAGTACGCTCCGCAGTCGAGCACGCCGGGTACCAGCTTTCTAACGCCTGATCTTTTCTCGGGTCCGGGACACGATCCCGTTTGACTGAAGGAAACCACCATGAAACGCCAGACCCCCGCGAACGACGAGACGCACGGCCAGGCCATGCCCACGACGGAACCGACCTCCGCGCTGGATGCCGACCAACACGAAGACCACGGTCACCAAACGCCCGCGGCGGATGCGGACCATGAGGTGCACTCCCACGGCGAGCATGCGGGACACTCCACCGCAATGTTCAAAAACAAGTTCTGGTTGAGCCTGATCCTTGCCGTTCCCGTGGTGCTGTTCAGCCACATGTTCGCCACGATCGTCGGCTACACGCCACCGGACTTCCCCGGTGCCATGTGGATCTCACCAGTCCTGGGCACCATCATTTTCTTCTACGGCGGCGCTCCGTTCCTCAAAGGCGGAGTAACGGAGCTCAAATCCCGGCAACCGGGCATGATGTTGCTGATCGCGATGGCCATCAGCGTCGCGTTCATCGCGTCCTGGATCACGACCCTCGGGATTGGAGATTTCAACCTCGACTTCTGGTGGGAACTCGCTCTGCTGGTCGTCATCATGCTGTTGGGGCATTGGATGGAAATGCGTGCCCTCGGCTCCGCCGCCGGTGCCCTTGACGCGTTGGCCGCGCTCCTACCGGATGAGGCAGACAAAGTCACCGACGCGGGAATTGAAACCGTCCCGGTGAGCTCGCTGGCCACTGGAGATGTCGTCCTGGTCCGGTCGGGGGCCCGGGTACCAGCAGACGGTGAGATCGTCGACGGGACAGCCGAGTTCGATGAGGCGATGATCACCGGTGAATCCCGCACCGTCCAACGGACAGTTGGTGAGACAGTGGTGGCCGGGACGGTAGCAACTGACAACGCGGTGCGGGTTAAGGTGACAGCCGTCGGATCGGACACCACCCTGGCAGGAATCCAGCGTCTGGTCGCTGAGGCGCAGGCATCCTCGTCGAAGGCCCAAGCGCTGGCCGACAGGGCGGCAGCACTGCTGTTTTACTTCGCTCTAGGCGCTGGCATCATCACGTTCATCGCCTGGTTTCTGCTGGGAAGCCCCGATGATGCGGTGATCCGTACCGTCACGGTGCTGGTCATCGCCTGCCCGCACGCCCTCGGGCTGGCCATCCCACTCGTGATCGCCATTTCGACCGAACGCGCGGCGAAGTCCGGGGTTCTGATCAAGAACAGGATGGCCCTGGAGCGCATGCGCACCGTCGACGTCGTCCTGTTCGACAAGACCGGAACCCTCACCGAAGGCCAACACGCAGTTACTGCTACCGTCACCTCCGGAGAAATGACTGAGGGGGAGCTATTGGCTCTAGCGTCAGCCGCGGAGTCCGACAGCGAGCATCCGGTCGCTCGGGCCATCGTTCAGGCTGCCGAGCATAATCAGGAATCGACGGCGTTCGGCTACCGAGGCAGCGGGTTTTCATCCATGACCGGGCGCGGTGTCCGGGCGACGGTCAACGGGTCCGAGATCACCGTTGGCGGGCCGAACATGCTCAAGGAACTTGGTTTGGAGACCCCCTCGGACATGATGGTCACCATTCAGGAATGGGTCGGTCGCGGCGCCTCTGTACTGCATGTGGTTCGCGACGGAGCTGTCATTGGTGCCGTGCGACTCGAGGACCGGGTCAGGGATGAGTCCCGGGCAGCTGTGAAAGCGCTGCAAGACCGGGGCGTGAAAGTTGCGATGATCACCGGGGACGCACGCCAGGTCGCGGACGCCGTCGGGACCGAGCTCGGCATTGATGAAATCTTCGCTGACGTGTTGCCTCAGGACAAGGACTCCAAGGTCGCCGAACTGCAGAACCGCGGACTGAAAGTGGCGATGGTCGGCGACGGCGTGAATGACGCCCCCGCGCTGGCCCGTGCTGAGGTCGGCATCGCCATCGGTGCTGGGACCGACGTCGCAATGGAATCCGCCGGCGTAGTCCTGGCGGGCAACGATCCACGATCAGTCCTGGCGATGATCGACCTATCCAGAGCCAGTTATCGGAAGATGATCCAGAACCTCGTCTGGGCCACCGGATACAACCTGATCGCTGTGCCGCTGGCCGCCGGCGTGCTGGCCTTCGCCGGTTTCGTTCTCTCGCCCGCGGCCGGAGCAGTGCTGATGAGTGTTTCAACCATCGTGGTCGCTTTGAATGCACAGTTACTGCGCAGGATCGACCTCAAGCCAGAACGCATCAGCACCTAGACACCCTGGAAGCGGGTAACGCGTCGGGCCACTGGCCAGCGCGTGGCGAAGCAGGAGGTGAGAGTGTTCCTGTCCCGCGGGCGCGCTGCCACCCGCTATCCTTCTAGGCTCCGCCCGCGTCACTATTGGCATCTTTTCCGCTAAGTAGGCCGGGGCGGTTCAACGGCAGTCTGATGGGTTTTGGCGGGCCGCAATAGCGAGTGAATGAGTGAAGTATCAGTGATCATTGAGAGAGGAACCTTGGAATGGGTGTAGTGCTGACGGTGGTGGGGGTCGCGATCATCCTGTTTGGGCTGATGGACATGTTCCATACCTTGCTGCATCCCAGCGGCCAGGGACGCCTCAGTGGGTTGGTGCTCTCCGGGGCGTGGCGTCTTTCGAAGCTGATGGGGCACCGTCTGGGCTCGGTCGTGGGTCCGGTGGCGATGGTCGCCGTGATTCTGTTGTGGGTGATGCTCCAAAGTGTCGGCTGGGCTCTGATTTACTACCCCCATATTCCGGACGGGTTCATGTACTCACCGGGTGTGGACCAGGCGTCTTACCCTGACTTTAACGAAGCGCTCTACGTATCCTTCGTTACTCTGTCCACCTTGGGCTACGGGGATGTCGTGGCTACTGATACATGGATCCGAGTGGCCTCTCCTCTGGAGGCGTTGACCGGCTTCGCCCTACTTACCGCAGCCTTGACCTGGTTCATTCAGATCTATCCGCCGCTGTCCCGACGTCGAGCTTTGGCACTGGAGATTAAAGGCCTGGCTGATACGGGTTACGCCGAGGCGATCAGGGAGATGGACGCAGCCACCGTCTCCCGGGTCCTGGACTCCCTCACTGCTGAGGTAGTGAAGGTCCGTCTGGACTACATGCATCACACCGAGGGATTCTACTTCCAAGAGCAGAGCCCCGAACTCGCCCTGTCCCGTCAACTACCGTATGTGCTACGTCTGCGTGATGCGGCTTTGGAGCGGCAGGAGGCAGTGGTGCGGCTGAGCGCCCTGCGACTGTCTCTGGCGCTTGACCAGCTCGGGGCTGAACTCAAGGAGAGTTTCCTGCACACCGGGAACAACCTCGAAGAGATCTTCGACGCGTACGCTACCGAACACGGACAGCGCCCCCGCACCTAAAGCCCCAATCGATTCGGTGAATATACGAGGAACCTCAGTCCAGAAGACGACAGATTTCGCGGGCGCCGGCGGCCTGCTCAGGCGTGGGTGAGGGAACCTAGTAATCGGTCATTGGAATCGATGGACGAAAGGCAGCGGTGATGAGCAGCAGGGAAAAGGCATGGACGTTCTGTGCCTTGCCGCGCGCTGGCGTGACCTTCTTAGGACTCATCGCCCTCGTCGTCGGGATCCTGGCTTTGCATGTCTGGATGGGCGGTGACGGACCTTCAACAAGCGGTTCCTTAGCGCAGGGTGCTAGGTGTGGCGGCCCACTAGTGGAAGATCGTAGTGCGCTGCGACATGGGCGAAGTCCGGATCAGGGCCTAGGTTCTCGGATGACAGCTGGCGCAGATCGTTGGACCCAGGAGGCAACCCGTTATCGAAGCGGCGGTCCCAATATGCCCAGCAACGGCCGAAAAGCGTTTTAGACGCGAATGAGATGCCCAACGCCTCGGAACCGTCATCGAGCAGCTGCTGCCTAATCACCTTGGCAAGAAGTGTCGTTACAGCCCGGTTCCCGGCACTAATGGACCCGGCTGTAAGTACTTGCAGTACCTCGGTCATCCCCGCCATCGTGGGGGCCAGTCTTTCGAGTGCCGCGAGCGTGTTGGGATGGTCCATCTTGACCCACGGGTCAAGGCCTCTCAGGAGGCAGACTGGGGTGTCGGTCTCGGCCGTGGCCGTTTGGAAGGTACATCGGCGAGGACGATATTCACCACACGTTTACCACACGGAAACGATGAAATACGGTGACATGTCATGGTTTTTGCAAATCGACAAAACCGTCTAGATTCCGCGGATTTTTGGCACAATGCGAGGTTTTGGCAGGCATAGAAATAGGCCGTCCCCTGAAAAAAGGTCAGCGGTTCAATTCCCCTAAGCTCCACTTTCAAGGATCTTCATCCCAGTAGCTGTGCCGGAGGAATGCCACGCGCGGTCAACGACGCGGCCGCCCCGCCTGTCCTTGGCCCAGGACGAAACTTATCCCCTCAATTCGGCGGCGGCGAAGGAGACAGCGAAGCGTTCGCACCAGATACTGACCGAGCTATAGGCGGCCAGATCTACCCCGGACGGGATGGCGTAGTTGTGGTTGCCTTTGTTGGCTTTGAGAGCACCCAGGTCAAGGTAGGCACCGTCGTCAAAGACATGCCACCCGTCAACTCCCTCGATTACGGGGGCGTCGGTAAGCCACACCCGAAGGTCCGGGCCGTCGGAGGTGTCCAGGCCTTCGAACCTCAGGATCTGGCTCCCGTCGGCGAGTTCAATGATCTTCGCGGTACCGGTGCTGGCATGTTCGTGACTGATCAGGTCACCCGTAAGAAGTTCACGAGGAGCGATCGGGGAGGGCTCAACCGATGGCTGGGAGGGCTCAACCGATGGCTGCCCGGATTGGGCGGGCGCAGAGGTGAAAGTCTCCGTAACGGAAGGAATGTCCTCGGTCACGGTTGAACTTGTGAATATCCGCCACGGCTGGAACAGATACAACCCGACGGCAACAACCGCGAAGGCCAACAGGACCACAATCGGAACAACAATGCGTCTGTTCATGCCTTTCCAACGATCGTGTCGATGCCCAAGTTCCGGTTAGAACCGGGCATGGCCACGGTCTTGGTGTTCAGGACTGGCCAGCTGGGGCATCGATCGTGGCACTTGGCAGAAACCAGTCGATTCGGGTGGTCTCACGCACGGCCTCGAGGGGAATCAGTAAACACTATCCGGACGTCCAAGGGCGCTTTTCTTGACACCAGCGCGCGTCAATGGAATTATCTCGTGCATTCACTGTAAACGTTTACAACACTCGAGGGAGAGCGTTGGTCCGGGTCACTATCACGCAGGTTGCCGTACATGCCGGTGTGTCCGTTGCGTCTGCTTCACGGGCGTTGAACGGTCAAATCGCGAGCGCCAAGACCATAGCCAAGGTGCAGCAAGCCGCCGAAGAACTCGGGTATGTTGCCGACGCGACGGCGCAGTCGCTGAAGCTGGGTCGCACGAACCAGCTCGCCTACGCTGTCGCCGACATCGGCAACCCCGTCTACGTCGAGATGATGACCGCGATCGAACGCGTCGTCTCCGCTTCCGGCTACCGGCTGGTGCTGTCATCGACGGGCACGTCCTCCTCATCCGTCGACGTGGTGCGGGACCTCGGCAGAGGATATGTCGACGGCATGATCCTCTCGCCACTACGCGTCACGGATGAACTCCTCGCAGCACTCGCAAAAACACCGACGCCGGTCGTCGTCCTCGGACGGTTGCCTGACAGCGCCAAATTGGACACCGTGCGCGCCGATTCGATCACAGCTATGCGCCTTCTCGTAGACCACCTCGTCGAGGAGGGTCGGGGGGATGTCGTGTTCGTGAACGGTCCCAGCGACACCACCCCGGGCGCCCTCCGACGCGATGGGTTTGCTGCTGCGGTCGCTGCGCACCCGGCCATCTCGGCGCGCAGCGTCGGCGCGGACGACTTCACTATCGCGGCGGGCTACGCCGCAGCGCTCCAGGTCCTACAGGAACGCCCGCGTCCTGACGCTATCGTCGCGGCGAATGACCTGATCGGCATCGGCTCAATCCAAGCAGCTACAGACCTCGGGCTGACCGTCCCCGGCGATATTGCGATCACCGGCGTCGACAACACCGAACTAGCAGGAGTTATTCGCCCAGGTCTCACCAGCGTCGACCTCGGCGCAGAAGAACGTGGTCGCGTCGCGGCGCAGTTGCTGCTCGCGCGGATCGTGGAACCGAATCGTCCAGCACATACAGTTACCGTCGCACCTTCGCTGGTCGTCCGCGGATCATCCCTCGCGCGCAGTCAGGACCCCGCCGCATCACCTCCCAGCCACCGCACCGAAGCCATTGATTTCAACGACGAGAGGGCCGCCCGATGAGCACTAGCGCCACAAAGGCCCCGCGCGAGGTGAAGAAGACACCGCGCGCAGTGAACCGGGTCGGTTACCGCGCTCGCGCGCAACGTCGAGAAGCCATCGGCCTGGTGGTTCCGGCGCTCCTTCCAATCATCATTTTCTCCGTCATCCCGCTGGTGAGCGGTGTAGCTCTCGGCTTCACCGATGCCACGCTGAGGCGGAATGCCGAGATTAACTTCATCGGTTTCGGAAACTTCATCGAACTCCTCGGCGATCACCGCTTCTGGGGATCGTTTGGAATCGGCATTGTCTGGGCAGGGTCGGTCGCGCTCCTCACCCTCATCTGCGCGATGGGTCTGGCCCTCCTGCTAAACAGCGATTTGCGCCTGAAGGGTCTCACCAGGGTGCTGGCCCTGATCCCTTGGGCGATGCCGCCGGTGGTCATTGCGATCGTGTGGCGGATGATCTACAACCCCAATTCGGGTCCACTCAACGGAGTGCTCGAATCGGTCGGCATCCCGGGCGTCAACTGGCTCGGTGACTTCTCGACGGCGTTGCCCGCAGTGATCGTCGTTGGTGTCTGGGCGGGCATCCCGCAAACAACCGTGCTGCTGCTGGCGGGGATGCAGTCGGTCTCATCCGAGCAGCATGAGGCTGCGGCGGTCGACGGCGCCGGCGCGTTCCGCCGGTTTTGGCACATCACCCTCCCCTCCCTTCGCCCCATCATTTTTGCGGTGACAGCCCTCGACTTTATCTGGCAGTTCAACTCCTTTGGCCTCATCTATGTCCTCACCGAGGGCGGTCCCGGAGGTCGCACGATGATTCCACCACTGTTCACCTATCTGGAAGCCTTCCGTAACCGTGAAATCGGATACGCCTCGGCGATGGGCGACGTACTCGTGATCGCGATCATGCTGATCCTGTCGCTTTACCTCGTCAATCAGTTCCGCCAGACGAAGGGAGCACGCTCATGAATTTCAAGCGTCCCTGGTACGCGACCGTGCTGATGTACACCGCCTTGACGGCGTTTCTCCTCTTTCTCGGCTTCCCGCTGCTGTGGCTGCTGTCCGCCTCGTTCAAGTCGTCGGCGGAACTGAACTCGCTCGCCGTCAACCTCTTGCCGGCCGTATGGGACTTCAGCAATTACGGTTCCGCTTTGGAGCGCCAGAACCTATTGCCAGCGGCTGGCAACTCCTTGATGGTGTCGCTTGCAACGATGATAATCACGGTGCTGCTGTCGATGCCGATGGCTTACGCCCTCGCTCGCCTCAAGGGGCGGCTGCGCGCCGCTGGCACAATCTGGATCCTTACCAGCCAGGTATTCCCATCGATCCTCATCATCATCCCGTTGTTTCTGGTGCTGCGTTCGATCGGCCTCAACGACACTTTGCTAGGTCTGATCCTGGTGTATGTCACCTTCACCTTGCCCTTCACCCTGTGGATGCTGCAGGGCTATGTGGCGGCGATCCCGGTCGAACTTGAGGAAGCCGGTGAAATGGATGGGGCCTCCCGCATCACGATCCTGCGGACGATCATCCTCCCGCTGCTGGCACCGGGACTTGTTGCGACGGCCATGTTCACCTTCGTCTCGGCCTGGAACGAGTTTTTCCTCGCGCTCGTCCTATTGCAGAGTCCGGAGCTCTATACGCTTCCAATCGCCCTGCGTTCGTTCCTGGGCGCCGAAGGACAGACGCAGCTAGGCCCACTGGCCGCCGGGGCGATCCTCGCGACGATTCCGTCGCTCATCATTTTCACCATCCTGCAGAAGAAGCTGACCGGCGGAATGCTCGCCGGTGCAGTCAAAGGCTGAACCTGCCCATTAGAGAATCACCAAGCGCATCACAACTAGAAAGGCGAGCATCATGAAAAAAATCCGAGGCATAGGCGTCGTCGCGTTCGCGGGCGTAGCCGCTCTCGCCCTGAGCGGTTGCCAGCAGGGCAGTGCAAGCAATGGATCGGACGGGGACGAAGGTGGCGCAGTCACACTCCAGTTCCAGTCGCTGTCCGACCAGCCCGCTACTCAGGACGCCGTGAAGTCGATCGTCGACGAGTGGAACGGGGAGAATGAAGATGTTCAGGTCGAGATCGTCCAGGCCGGATGGGACGGGACATTCGACAAGCTCATCACCCAGTTCACCGGCGGAACGGCGCCAGACATCATTCACTACGAGGCGAGCTCCATAGTCTCCTTCGCGTCCGACGGCTACCTTGCCGATCTGACCGACCACATCGACGACGATCTGAAGGCCGACATCTCAGAGGGCATCTGGGATTCCGTTACCCAGGACGGCGAGATTATCGCGTACCCGTCGACACTGCAGTCATACATGGTCTTCGCCAACGCCGACCTTCTCGAGGCCGCGGGTGTGGAGATGCCCAGCGGCGACACCATGACGTGGGAGGAACTGCGGGAGATCGCCCAAGCGACGACCACGGGCGGCAACTACGGCCTCGGATGGGGTCTTGGATCGCCGACGGCGACGATGATGAGTCTCTCGCTCGGCTTCGACGGCGGCTACTTCGAGGGCGAAGGCACCGATGCATCTATCGAGGTCGGTGACGCCGAGCTCGCTGTACCGGAGCTCATCCATGAGATGACCTACACCGACGAATCAGTCGAGCCCACGTCGCTAACGCAGTCCGGATCGGAGGTGCTGGCGTCGTTCTACGGCGGCAAGGTGGCGATGACCGTGCAGGGCTCGTTCCAGGCCACGAACATCGCCAACGACGCCCCGGAGGGTCTTAACTGGGTCGCGTTGCCTCCGCTTGAGGGTTCAGCCGGTGCCATCCAGGCCGCGAATCCGCAGACCTATTCGGTGAATATCGATTCGGAGTATGTGGAGGAGTCGGCCGAGTTCCTCAACTTCTTCACAAGCGGCGAGAACCTGGCTCAGATTGCCTACGCCGATGCGCTCATCCCGTCGTCCGACTCGGCCCGGGCCGAGGTTGAAACGCTGGCAGCGGACAACCCCGCCTGGACCCAGGTGCTGGCATCCGGAGACGGCCTCGAGGGACCCCCGTTCCTCAAGGTGGAGAAGTACACGGAGTGGAAGGACACCATCGCCACGCCCGCCTTCCAGCAGTACCTGGCCGACCAGATCACCCGCGAAGAGCTGGCCACCCAGCTGACCGACGGCTGGACTGACATCGCCGACTGATGATGCGCGGGGGTGAGCCACCGGTTCACCCCCGCCACGTCGTCGCTATCAGAGGCAATCAAGGAGAGAGAATGAACGTGTTACAGGATCGAGTGGCCGGGGTACTCGCGGGCGCTGCCGTGGGAGACGCGCTGGGTGGTGCGACGGAGGGCTGGACCCCCGAACAGATCGAGGAGCGACACGGCGGCCGGGTCGAGGGCATCGTTGGTCCCTTCCTCGCCGACTGGAGGACCGCGCGACCGATCGCGCCGTACCACAAGGGTGATGGGCATATCACTGACGACACCCTCATGACCCACGCACTCGTAGAGGTGTACGCCAAACGGCGCCGTCACCTCGACGCCTACGACGTCGCGGGCGATCTGGTACCGCTGATGATCGGTGAGCGTCGATGGGTTCCCGAGCTCGAGGATCAGGCCCTCATCCTGCAGCGCGTCTTTCTCGCCGAGAAGTGGATCGTTGCGAAACTGCACTACGGCCACGCCGACCCCCGCGAGGCGGGCGTTGGCAACATCGTCAACTGTGGCGCCACCATGTACATGGCTCCCGTCGGGCTCGTGCACATTGGCGACCCGCGCAGCGCTTACGCGGAGGCCATCGACATCGCCGGAGCGCACCAGTCATCTTACGGACGCGAGGCCGCAGGTGTGTTCGCAGCAGCTGTGGCAGCATCCGCGGCCCCCGGTGCGACCGTCGCCGAGGTGAGGGAAGCTGTGCTGTCTGTCGCTCACGACGGAACCGCCGCAGCGATCCGCGCCGTGTTTGATGCGGTAGACGCCTTCATTGCAGACGGAGGATCGGATGATCCGCGCGACCTCGCACGGATTGTGCGTGCCGCTGTTGCGCCATTCGACACGGTGGGCGACCAGTACCGTGCTCCGGCGATGGATGCACGTCTACCTTCGCGTACCAAGTCAATCGAAGAGCTGCCCGTCGCTCTCGGTTTCGTTGTCGCCCGAGACGGCGACCTTCGTGCAGCGGTGCTCGACGCCGTCAACTACGGCCGTGACTCCGACTCAATTGCGACGATGGCCGGCGCTATCTGCGGTGGCCTCCACGGCATCGGCGCCGTGCCCACCGACTGGGTCGCGGATGTCACCACCGCCAGCCGCCTGGATCTCGACGGAGTGGTGGCTTCGATGACGGAAGTGGTGCGCGATGTCGCGCGGGCAGATGCCGACCGCGCCGCACAGCGGGCTGCGGCGTTGGAATCCTTGCTCGGCCCGGACAACGCGGCGTGAGACTGACCTGGGCGCAGCCGGAGGACCTAGTCGCGGCTGAGCTCGTCGCTCTTCGGGAACAGGGTGTCGCGGAGAACGACATCGCTCCGATCGAGCAGCGATGGGCGAAGGCCGGGGGGTCGACTCGACTTGCGCCATCGGGGGCAAGTAACGAAGCCGCTCCACCAGAGGTGCGAGCCTTTGCCCGGACGGTGCTCGATGAGCTGCAGACCCTGCAGGCGCCGAGTGCCAAAGAACCGGACGAATGGGTCGATATCGTCGCGCTACTCCCGCCGGTCGTGCCGGTCCCGAGCGCGTCCGTGGCGTCCGCGCGGGTGCACGGAGCGTGGCTGGGCCGCTCGGCGGGATGCCTGCTGGGTAAGCCCGTGGAGAAGATCCCCCGCGAAGGCAT
Source organism: Arthrobacter sp. TB 23 (assembly GCF_000294595.1). Taxonomy (NCBI): domain Bacteria; kingdom Bacillati; phylum Actinomycetota; class Actinomycetes; order Micrococcales; family Micrococcaceae; genus Arthrobacter; species Arthrobacter sp. TB 23. The sequence continues at coordinate 12,735 of NZ_ALPM01000118.1, forward strand.
TGAGGAGATCGCACGAGCAACCGGGAACTGGCCGATCCAGACCTATTTCACCGCAGTGGGGCTCCCCGGAAATATCGCGGAGCGCTGGCCATGGAACCGCCGCTCCGCGCCGACATCGCTCGTGGAGAACATCGACGGGATGCCCGAAGACGACGACCTGAACTTCCCCATCCTTATGCTTGATCTGGTTGAGGCTCACGGCCAGAACCTGACGACCGAGCACATCGCGGGGGCGTGGCTGGCGGCACTGCCCGCAGGCAGGGTCTTCACCGCCGAACGCGCGGCTTACCGGAACCTCCTCGACGCTCGGACTGTGCCGGACACCGCACGGCATCACAATCCGTTTCGGGAATGGATTGGTGCTCTCATCCGGGCCGACGTGCACGGCTGGGTGCATCCCGGAGATGTGCGCGCCGCCGCTGCATCGGCTTGGACCGACGCGCGGCTCAGCCATTCCCGCAACGGTATCTACGGCGAGATGTGGGCCGCTGCGCTGTGTTCCGCATCGCTCACCGAGGCCTCGGCCGATCACGTGCTGGATGCTGCCGATACGGTTGTGCCACCAGCATCGCGTCTCGCCGCCGCGGTGCATGTCGGCCGGAAGACCGGCCGCGCCCTCGCCAACGGTTCGCTGACCGTCGATGCGGCACTCAATGCACTCCATACGGAGTTCAAGGGCATGCACTGGGTGCACACCCTCAACAACGCCGCGCTCACGGCGTGCGCCATCCAGGCCTACGGCGACGACTTCGGTGCCGCCATCTCGCTCGCCGTCGCAGGCGGATGGGACACCGACTCGGTCGGCGCGACCGTCGGTTCAGTCGTCGGCGGGCTGATCGGGGCCGATGCAATAGGTGAGGCCTGGACCGCGCCGCTCAAGGACCGCATAGCTACCTCTCTCCCCGGTGATGCGGAGCGATCCATTCGTCAGCTCGCTGAGCGTACCTACCAGTTGTCGAAGGGAACATCATGAGTGTCGTCATCGTCGGCAGCATCAACCAGGACATCGTCGCGCGCGTCAACCGGATCCCCCGGCCGGGGGAGACCGTCCTCGCATCAACACTGGTGCGCACCGGCGGCGGTAAGGGTGCCAACCAGGCGGTAGCCGCCCGCCGCGCGGGCGGCGCATCCGTCGCTTTCGTCGGCGCCGTCGGCACGGACCCTGACGGAGAGATGCTCCGAGAGGCCCTCCTCGCAGACGATATTGACGTCTCCGGCCTGTCACAGGTCGACGGGCCCAGCGGTACGGCACTGATTTCAGTCGACGCGGCAGCAGAGAACACCATCGTCGTCGTGCCCGGTGCAAATGCTGTGCCTACTTCCCTCACCACGGCGCAACGCGACCTCGTGAACGCCGCAAACGTCGTGTTGACGCAGCTGGAAGTTCCGACTGCGCTGGTGCTGGATGCTGCGGCCGCCCGTAACAACCAGGCCTGGCACCTTCTCAATGCAGCACCATCAGCACCGTTCGTCACCGACGGTGCTGCACTGCTGCTGTCGGTCGACGTGCTGATCGTGAACGAGCACGAGGCCCTCGACGCCGCCGGAGTAGATGACCTCGACACCGCTGTCACGGCACTCGCGTCGCGGGTGCGCGCACTCGTTGTGACGCTCGGCCGACACGGCTCGCTCGTTGTCTGCGGGGACGAACGCGCGGACGTGCCCGCATTCGCCGCTGACCCCATCGACACGACCGGTGCTGGCGACACCTTCTGTGGAGTGTTCGCAGCGACCCTCGACGCCTCTGGCCGTTCACCGGGGACCGTGGACATCCCCCTGCTCCTGCAAGCCGCTCGCGGCGGAGCGGCTGCCGCAGCGCTTGCCGTTGCCCGATCCGGAGCTCAGGACGCGGTACCGACGGCGAGCGAAGTGTCAGCCTTCATCGAAAGGACCAACGCATGAGCGGCGGTTTCGACCCATTGCATCCCCGCGAACTGGATCTGCCCAGTCGGGTGCCGCTGGATACGGACCTGTTGAGTGGAGACGCAGCAATTGCGCTCGACGACGCGAAGATATTCGCGGCCCCGGCCGATCCAGACAATCTGACTCAGTGGAGAACCCAGCTCACTGCGTGGCGAGACGGAGCGCGGGAGCGACACGGCGAGCCCACCCGGTACGACGACGACGCCTCAGCTTGGGCGAGCCGGTGCTTCACCGTGGCGCAGGTCTGGCTGTGGGACGAATTGTTCTTCGACTTCGAGTCGCAGCGGTTCACGCCCGAGCGTTTCCTGGCCGACGGCCGCGAGCGGTTCGGTGGCCTTGATGGCCTGGTCTTGTGGCACGCGTATCCCGTGATCGGCATCGATGACCGCAACCAATGGGACTTCTACAATGTGCCCGGTCTTGCCGAAGCAGCAGCGGTCCTGCGCGCCGCGGGGGTCGCCGTGTTCCTGGACTACAACCCCTGGGACACGGGAACGCGCCGAGCTGGCGACGACGCGGACGAGCTCGCAGACGCAGTACGCCGCCTGGGGGCGGACGGCGTCTTCCTCGACACGCTGAAGAAGGCGGACCCAGCGCTTGTCGCGGCCCTGGATGCAGCGCGCCCCGGCATCGGCCTTGAGGGTGAGTCGAAGCTCGCGACCGAGCGAATCGCCGACCACACGCTGTCCTGGGCCCAATGGTTCGCCGACTCCGAGACTCCGGGCGTCCTTCGCGCGCGATGGTTTGAGCGCCGCCACATGCAGCACCACATTCGTCGGTGGCACCGGGACCACGCCGAGGAGCTCCGATCGGCCTGGCTCAACGGGGTCGGAATCATGGTCTGGGAGGTCGTTTTCGGGGCGTGGGTCGGCTGGAATGACCGGGATGCCTCGACCTTGCGCCGCATGCTTCCTGTCCAGCGGGGGTTCCATCGCTGGCTCATCGACGGCGAGTGGACGCCGCTGACGGTTGTCGACGGCCCGATTGTCGGGTCAACCTTCGAGCTCGATGGTGTCACCCTGCTGCTCCTGGCGAACACGTCGGACGCGGACGCCGAGTACCATGTGGCTAGCCGCGGCTGGTTGGCGCTGCACCCCGGCGACACAGCCGACCTGATCACCGTGCCCGCGAACGGAATCGCCGCTGCGGTGCAGGTCGGTACCGAGACCGTGGTCCCCACAGCAATCGACACTGTCCGCTCTGCTCTCAGCGGCGAAACCGGGAAGCGTGATGCGTCCTTCCGGCACCGCACCGCACGTCGCGTCAGCGCACCTCGCTGGGATGGTCCGGTTACACCGGTATCCGTGCCCACTGTCACGGTACCGGCTGGCGAGCATACGCTGACCGTCCGGTTCCGGATGCGTGAGACCGGAATGTACAACGGGGCACCCTACGTCGACGAGTGGAAGCCTCTCCCCCCGCGGCTCCATGACCCTCGCACGCTGGAACGCTCCGTCGTCGTCGCGCATCCGGTTCAGGTCGCGGTGGCTGAGGTGAGTGAGGCCGAATATGCCAGCTTCCTCGATGCGATCGGCGAGTACACAGACGCTCGCGACCCCGAACGTCCCGTGACCAATGTGACGTTGTCCCGCGCCCGCGAATACGCGGCCTGGGTTGGCGGGCGTCTCCCCTCCGAGGACGAGTGGCAGCTGGCTGCGACACGGGCGGGCTTTCTCCGCCGGACTCCTGCAGTGTGGAACTGGACCGAGTCCGAGCACTCCGATGGCCGTACCCGCTTCGTCATGCTCAAGGGTGGGAGCGCCCACCGCAGCGAGGGCTCGGACTGGTACTTCGACGGCGGTCTCCAACATCCGGAGTTCAGCGCGAAACTTCTGCTGGCCGGGCTTGGTCAGGATGCTTCCGACTCCATCGGTTTCCGTATCTGCACTGATCAGATAGCCGACGGCCGGATCACAGGCCAGGAGGAAACCCGATGAGTCCCCTGAACGGCCTGCGGGTCGTGGATGCCTCCACGCTCTTTGCCGGTCCGATGGCAGCGATGCACCTGGGGGATATGGGTGCCGATGTCGTCAAGGTCGAGCATCCGAACCGGCCTGATCCGGCGCGCGGTCATGGACCAAGCAAGGATGGGCAGAACCTGTGGTGGAAGACCCTCGGCCGCAACAAGCGCACTGTGGCGATCGATCTGCACACGGAGGGCGGGCGCGACGCATTTTTGCGTCTCGCCCAGACCGCGGACGTCGTGATCGAAAACTTCCGCCCCGGCACGCTTGAGCGCTGGGGGCTGGACTACGCCACGCTGTCTGCGGACAATCCGGGGCTTGTCCTGGCCCGTGTCACCGGGTTCGGGCAGATCGGTCCGTACAAGGATCGGCCGGGGTTCGGGACCCTCGCTGAGGCGATGAGTGGGTTCGCGTCGTCCACCGGGGAACCGGACGGGCCGCCGACACTTCCGCCGTTTGGGCTCGCGGATGGCGTCGCTTCCCTTGCGACCGCCTATGCGGTCATGGTCGCTCTGCACGCCCGTGACCGCGACGGGAAAGGCCAGGAGGTCGACGTCGCGATCATCGAACCGATCCTCGCGATGCTTGGCCCGCAGATCACGCGTTGGGATCAATTGGGAACCGTGCAACCGCGTACGGGAAACCGTTCCGTCAACAACGCGCCGCGCAACGCGTATCGCACCAAGGACGGGTCCTGGGTTGCTGTGTCGACGAGTGCGCAGTCAATCGCGGAGCGCGTCGTAGCTCTCGTCGGCCGGCCCGAACTGGCCGACGAGGCGTGGTTCGCCACCGGTGCGACCCGTGCCGAGCACGCCGACCTTCTCGACGACGCCGTCGGCTCGTGGATCGCCCGACACTCGCGAGACGAAGTCATCGCTGCGTTCGAGGCCGCCGAAGCCGCGGTGGCTCCTATCTATGACCCCTCCGAGATCGTCGCCGATCCGCAGTTCAACGCTCTCGGAACGATCCACCGCATCAACGACGCCGACCTCGGCGATATGGCCATGCAGGGACCGCTGTTTCGGATGTCTCGAGATGAAGCGACGATTGCATTTACAGGGAGGGCTCATGGCGCCGATACGGAGGCTGTGCTGACCGAGCTGGGTTACACCGCCAGCGAACTCACGGCGCTGCGCGAGGACGGAAGCATCCGATGAGCCAACCAATCATTGTCGCGCTCTACGCGCCGGCCGACAGGCCCGAACGGTTCGGCAAGGCGCTGCGCGCGGGAGCGGATGCGGTCATTGTCGACCTCGAAGACGCCGTCACCGCATCGCGCAAGGCGGGTGCCCGTGCGGCGCTGACAGAATTCGCGGCGCATTGGGAGGCCTGCGGCGATCAGGCCCCCGCCGTGCAGGTGCGGCTGAATGCTGTCGGATCTTCGGCGCACGAAGCCGACCTTAGCGCGGTCGACGCGCTTCCGCTGGCATTCGGGGTGCGGTTACCGAAGACGCAGACGGCGGAGGACATCACCGCCCTCCGCACAGCAATGCCTGGGCGCCAGGTGCATGCACTTCTCGAGACTGCGCTGTCGATCGAGCGGGCGTTCGAGATCGCCGGCTCAGGAGTTTCCACTATTGCAACCGGTGAGGCGGACCTGCGTGCCGCGCTCGGGGTTCCCGCCGGCCCCGCCGGAGAAGCGGGGCTTGCCTGGTCACGCAGTCGCGTCGTGAATGCGGCAGCCGCAGCAGGCCTCCCCTCGCCTCTGATGGCCGTCTACGCCGATGTCGTCGACGTCGACGGACTGGAGGCTAGTTGCCGCGCAGGGCGCGCCCTCGGCTTTTCTGGACGCACCGCGGTGCATCCACGGCAGCTTGACGTCATCCGCCGCGTCTTCACCCCGGATGCCTCGGAGGTGGCTCGAGCAAAAAACATCGTGGATCGCGTGCGCGACGCCGCCGCTGACGGGACCGGAGCCTTCGTGCTGCAGGATGGCACTTTCCTTGACGTCGCAATGGTGCGTGCCGCCGAGCGGATAATCGCCCTCGCCGGGAGCGAGTCGGATCCCCAAAATCGACCGCATGAGTGATTTTGACCGGACCGGTCTAACGCTGATGGGGCGGGTGCTGGACAGGCACTCTTTGCTTGCAGCGGTGGAACTGCCACACTTCCGATATGGAAAACGCACAGTGGTGGTCGAAGCTGCTGCCCTCGACGCGAGACTGGCTGATCGCGAACAACGGTGACAGGGTGCCCGCGCACATTATTGAAGAGATCCGGCAGGCGGGAGGGCCGATCCCCTCTGAGACTGGACCGACCGATGAAGGTCAGGCCTCGGACGGCTATTACCCAGATGAGGTCATCGACTGGATCGAGGCAGCCAGCAACGACGAAGGCCTTCCCTGCCCCTGCGGTAGGAGCGCCTGATAGTGTGCTTGGTTCCACGCACATCGCCCGAAAGGTGACAGCATGGCCAAGGACGCACCACACCCGTTATACATCGTTTCGTTCTTCTTCTCGGCGGCCCTATTTGCAGCCTGGGACCCCTTTACGTGGTGGCGAGCGATCGCTGCCGTCTACTTTCTAGGCCTCGGCTGCTACGCGGCGTTCGTGTTCCTGCGGCATCGAAAACAGGAACGACGGCGGCTC
>NZ_ALPM01000119.1:0-26431 GCF_000294595.1 Arthrobacter sp. TB 23
CGGCGAGCCGAGTTCGAAGAACGAACTATGGCGCCGTACGGTCGGGACCCGGAGGATCTGTAGAAGCGCGTCGGCAGCTATACCCACCCCAGGCAACGAGCGTCATCGAGACGGCGCGCCGCACAAAGGCTGGCCTGGCAGGCCCTCCGGCGGCCCGAAAACCCACCGATGGTGAAACGTCGTGTAACTCAGCTTCTCCGCCAAGGCACCCAGGGCCCCCAAAGCCCCCAAGGCCGCCGGGGTGAGCCCGGCGACCACAAGGAAAGGACCGAACCAGACTGCCGCGCACGAAGCACACCCGAAAGGTCGACACCATAGCGCGGCGAGGCCGGGCTGGGACTGCTTCCGGGTCGTTCGGTCGCCTGGGACCGGTGCTTAGGCGTCGACGACGATCGCGGTCACCACTGGAGTCCGGTTGTAGAACCGGCGCATCCACGAAGCGGTGGCCCGTTCAATGACTTCCTCAGGATCGTTGTTCCCGCCGCCACGTCGGCCGCCTGGATTCGCCAGCGACTTCTCGATGGCATCGGACGCCTTGTCAAGGTCCTCCTGGCTGCACTCGAAGCCCTTGGTGAAGAACTCGAGCGGCTCAGCCATTTCGCCGGTCTTCGCATCAATGATGGCAAGCACGGTGACTGCGCCCTCTTCGGCAAGGCGGCGACGTTCCTCAAGGGTGTCCTCGGTGGTGTGGCCCACGCTGTCACCATCGACGAAGACCAGCCCAGCCGGAATTTTCCCTGAGATGGTGGCTTTACCGTCGACCAGATCAACTGTCACGCCGTCTTCGGCGATCAGCACCGACTTCGGGTCGACGCCGGTGGCGACGGCGATCGCCTCGTTGGCCTTGAGGTGGCGCCATTCGCCGTGTACCGGCATGACGTTGCGGGGCTTGACGATGTTGTAGACGTACGCAAGCTCCCCGGCACTGGCGTGGCCCGAGACGTGTACCTTCGCGTTGCCCTTGTGGACCACATTGGCGCCGAGCTGGGTCAGGGCGTTGATAACGCCGTAGATGGCGTTCTCGTTGCCAGGAATCAGTGAGCTGGCGAGCAACACTGTGTCGCCTTCGCCGATGCGGATGGCGTGGTCGCCTCCGGCCATCCGGGACAGAGCCGCGAGCGGTTCGCCCTGCGACCCGGTGCAGATGAGGACCACCTTGTGGTCATCGGACTGCTGCAGCTTCTTGAAGTCCACCAGGATGCCGCGAGGGATGGTGAGGTAGCCCAGTTCCCGGGCGATGGTCATGTTGCGGACCATCGATCGGCCCACGAACGCCACCTTGCGGTGGTGCCGGTGCGCGGTGTCGATGACCTGCTGGATGCGGTGGATGTGGCTGGCGAAGCTGGAGACGATGATGCGGCGGGGAGCGGTCCGGAAGACCGTGTCGATCGCTGGCAGCAAGTCCTTTTCCGACGTGGTGAAACCGGGGACGTCCGCGTTGGTGGAGTCGGTGAGGAACAGGTCAACGCCTTCGGACCCCAGCCGGGCAAACCCCACGAGGTCGGTGATCCGACGGTCAAGGGGGAACTGGTCCATCTTGAAGTCGCCGGTGTGCAGGATCGTTCCGGCGCTGGTACGGATGGCGACGGCGAGGCTGTCAGGGATGGAGTGGTTCACGGCCAGGAACTCAAGGTCGAACGGACCCATCGGCTTCCTGGTGCCCTCTTCGACCTGAATGGTCTTCGGGTTGATGCGGTGTTCCTTGAGTTTGGCCTTGATGAACGCGAGCGTCAGGCGGGACCCGATCAGGGGGATGTCGGCCCGTTCCTTCAGAAGATACGGGATACCACCGATGTGGTCTTCGTGTCCGTGGGTCAGGACGACGCCGACGACGTCCTGCAGCCGGTCGCGGATCGCTGAGAAATCAGGCAGGATCAGGTTGACGCCGGGGTGAACTTCCTCGGGGAAGAGGACCCCGCAGTCCACGATCAGCAGTTTGCCGTTGAATTCGAACACGGTCATGTTGCGACCGATTTCGCCGATCCCTCCCAGGGCGACGATGCGCATGCTGCCCTTCGCCAAGGCTGGCGGAGCGTTCAGGGTGGTCTTGTTGGTATTCACAGTATTGACTCGTTTTCAATTGATATGTGCGAGCAGCGGGTCGCCGCCAGGTGGCCGTTACTGGCCGAAATCTGATCTTCCTCATTGGTGCCAGCAACACTGCCGATCACCGGGTAGCGGGAGACTCCCACTACAACGCCATAGGTGGACCTCGCGGGCGACCGCGGCACGCGCCGCGGAGTCATTTTGCAAGCGGCGAGGCGGCTTGCCGAAATGTCGAGGGAGAAGTCCACTTATTTACCTTACTGGACGGACAGCTACCCAGCCGTATTTAGTGCCGGAGGTGTCCTTGGAGAGCTTCGACCACCAGATCGTGGTCATCACGTTGGGGGAGTCCCGATACGGTCACCGTTGCCACGGCTCCCACGCCCCGCACATAGAGGGGAAATGACCCGCCGTGGGCCGCGAAGACTGTGGTGTCGAAGAGCGGATTGTCTTCCATCCGGGCCCCGCTATCCAGGGCACGCAGACCAACCAGGTATGACGGTTCCTGATATCGCGCGGCGGTACGGGCCTTGGCCCTGGCCCACAGTTCGTTGTCGGGGGTGGCGCCCGGCAGCGCCACATGGAACAACACCTGGTCGGGTCGGCTGATGTCGATGGCGATCGGAAGACCTCGGTCGGTGCCGAGCTTCACCAGACGCAGGCCCAGAGAAAGCGCGTCCTCGAGGGTGAAATGGGGAAACTGGAGTTCGGCAATCTCGAGTTCGATCAGTGCAATGAGTTCAGATAGTTGCGGGTCTGCCGGTTTCAAGGGGGCCATGACCTAAACGTACTCCCCGAGGGAGGCCTGAGACCTGCCTCCCTCGGGAAAAATCGGAACTTCGGGGGGAGCCGTCAGAGTCGGCAGCCGCCGAGCTGGCGCTGCACGCCGTCGACCCGGTGGACGAAAGCAGCCATCGCTTCGCGGGTGATGTTTTCCAGCGGGCGGAAGGTCCTGTCGTTCCAGCCAGTGGAAACGCCGGACTGCTTCATCCAGGCGATCTCCCGGTAGAACTCGGTGCCCCGTGGGACATCTGCGAAGGGCGCGGTCGAGGGGGTCGTGAACCCGGCGGCACCACCCAAATTGCAGGCGTCTGCCGTGTACCTGTACATAAACGCGGCCATTGCGTCCCGGCTGATGGGCTGCAGCGGACGATAGGTGCCGTCGCCCCACCCGGTGGTGAGGCCCACGGCTTCCATCCAGGCGATTTCCTTGTAGTACAGGCTGGTGGTCGGAACGTCCTTGAACGGGCTTCGTGCCGGTGCGGTGAAGGATGGGCTGCCCGCGTGCCGGTAGATGTACGCTGCCATGGCGTCACGGTTCATGGTGGCGGAGGGCCGGTAGGTGCCGTCGGCCCAACCCGTGGCCAGCTTCCTGGCGTGGAGCCATTCAATTTGGGTGCGGAATCCGGTCTTCGAAAGGTCCTTGAACGGCAACCCCGCATCAATGGTTACCGTGGCAGAGGAGGTGGACAGCGCGTTGATGGTGACAGAGGTTCCGGCGTGAGTGGTGAAGGTCCTGCCAGCTTTCCAGGCGTGGTTGGGAGCGTAGTAGCCGGCGAACGGTTTGGTGGAAGGCATCAGGACCAACGATGCATTCGGAGCAGCACCGCCTAGCTGGACAATTTTCACTCCGAAGTTTCCGTTGACGGCCAGCGCTTTGTCGTAGCCCACCGGTGCCCGGAATTCGAGATAGTAGACCTCCCGGGATCGGGGATCAGTGAACTTCACGGCCCGGTTTGAGGCGGTGCCCGCCCACGGTGTCAGTGTGTAGCTCTTACGACCTGTTGCCACGCCGACATTGCGGATTTCGTCTCCCCGGCCGAACTTTCCGTAATCCCAGAAACTGGAGCTGATCGCCGGGGTCTGGAACCACTGGGCGGAGCCCATCAGGTCCATGGTGTCGGCGTATTCGCGGATGTAGCAGCCGGTTCCTGTGAAGGAGGGGACGTCACTCTGGCCATTGGGGCACTGCAGTGCGTCGGCGTGCATGAGCCCTAGGACGTGCCCAAATTCGTGGGTCACCACGTTGGTGGTGAAGTTGCTGTACTGCGGCATCAGAATTCGTCCGCTGGTGCCATTGCTGCTCCAGCCGTAACCCAGAATCCCGCCCTGCAGGGCTGTCGGGATGAAGACAACGAGTGCGGTGTACGGGCTGTAGGTCCAGCGGAGTTCGTTGGTGACCTGGTTCATGATGTCGTTGTAGGACCAGGTGGAGCGTGCCTTGGTCTTGTGTCCCGCCACCTGGGAGGTGACCGCCATCGACAGCCGGTTGTTGGACATCGACTTCCAATAGTTGCTTGAAACATTCACCGAATTGATGGCGTGTGGCATCGAGACCGTGCTCGAACTGTCGGCCAGCTTGACGGTGACCAGCTTGACTTTGATGGTGCCCTGGCGTTGTGCGGGGACGATGTTGGCTGGAACATCCTGCGGCTCCGCGGTGGCGGCGCCTTCACGCTGGAGTCCGAGGGGCTGTCCGTTGGTTTCGAAGTCATAGCCGGGTTCGTAGGTGTGTATGGAGCGCGGGGCGCCGCCTACCTGGTCGAAGATGTCTTTGCTGTTCGGGTCAACTGACGTCAAGTCGACTGGTTCGACCGGTTCGACGATTGCAGGCTCTTCGGGCGTGACTGACGTCGATTCAGCTGGTTCTTCGGACGCGGTTGCCGCCGGCGCGGTCGGTTCAACCAACGCGGTTTCCGCGGGATCTGCTGGCGCCGGCTCAACGACCGAGGTTTCCGCTGGCGCGAGAGGGGCGGCCGTGGCGGACTCTGCGGTCATGGTGGGCAGTGTTGATGCCAAGAGGATCAGGGCGGTCAGAGCCGCGGCGGATCGCCTGAAGACGCGCATATGTTTGTTCCTAACTCAACCGGGGCGAGAGACTTGACCGCTTTGCGGCAGATCCCGGGAGGTCCTACACACAAAACAGGTTCGGCACGCACAAGCGCCGAACCTCTAAAGGTCACCTCAAAAGTATGGTTTGTTATTACTACGAGGACCGCCCCAATTTGGCAAAGTCTTTCCGAAATACCCGAAGGATTCCCGCAGGTTTTGCCAAACTCAGGACGCTTTGTCCGAGAACCACCAGTCAGGCTCGTGGGTGGGAGCTGGTTCAGAGGAGCGCCGCGCACTCAGATCGGTCACCACGGGGCTAACTCTGTTGCCTGTCTGCGCGCGCGTCCGAGTGAGAAGCATGCGGGCTACGGCCAGCAGTAATGCGGGAATTGAGACCAGGACCGCGACGCTGAGGGCATACATTGCCAGCAGCGCGTGAACAGGGGATCCGAAGAGGCTGGCGATGAAGAAGCTGCTGCCGAGCCAGGCCCACACCCAGAACAGGAGTACCGCGTAAACCAGCGCACGAGCACGCCGGTACTGCAACGGATAATTCATCCGCTGGTGCTCCATTCGCTTGGTCCCAGTAGTCGATGAAACCCGCAAAAAGCGGGTTTCAAGATTGATACTAGCCCCAAATCTGTCACTTGAACGTTTTATCGTCGTTAATAGGACGTGACCAGAAATAAAGACGAAAGAATTCGCGTCGACCGCGTGTATAGCGGGAAACTCTGGACCCGAGTGAATTCCGTCGGCGCTCGGGGTCGGCACCCGTTCGTACTCGTCTGCGGTATTGGCGTCTCATCCTATTACTTCGAACAGCTTGCTCCGCACCTGGAGCGGTCCGGGCCAGTGTGTGCGCTGGACCTTCCAGGGTTCGGGGGTGCACCGCACAATCGCAGTGGTCGGTCGATGAGGGAATACGCCGACCTCGTCAAGAGGGGGTCGAAGGCGCACAACGACGGCAAGAACCAGCAGGCTGAAGCGCACCGCAAGCTCCCGCGAGACTAGCCGCCCGTGAGCAGCGTGAGCCGCTAGAGCAGTCGCACGTGGTCGGGGTTGAGGTCTTCCACGCGGTTTACGCCGAGCAGTTGCATGGTCCGCGCGGTCTCCTTGCTGAGGATCTCAATGGTCCGGTCCACACCGGCTCGTCNGTCCGCCTGCCATCAGCCCGTACAGGTAGGCCCGCCCAATCAGGGTGAAGTCGGCGCCGAGAGCCAGTGCCGCCACAATGTCGCCGCCGCTCATGATGCCGGTATCGAGCATGATGTTCGTCTTGCCCTTCAGTGCGGCCGCGACGTCCGGGAGCAGATGCAAAGGGATTGGTGCCCGGTCCAGTTGGCGACCGCCGTGATTGGACAGCACAATTCCGTCCACTCCGTGGTCAACGGCCTTCTTGGCGTCGTCGACTGTCTGAATGCCCTTCACCACCAGGTTGCCCTTCCAGACCTCACGGAGCCAGTCAAGGTCCTCGTAGGTGAGGGTGGGATCGAACATGGAATTGATGAGGTCGGCCACGGTTCCCGAATAGCGGGACAACGAGGCGAAAGCCAACGGCTCATGGGTGAGGAAATTGAACCACCAGGCCGGCCGGTAGGACGCGTCCAGTACCGTCTTCGCGGTGAGTGCTGGCGGGATGGTGAGGCCATTGCGCACATCACGAAGCCGCGACCCGGCCACCGCAGTATCGACGGTGACCATAAGGGTGTCATTGCCCGCCTTGGCGGCGCGGCTGATCAATTCCATTGACCGGTCCCGGTCGGTCCACAGGTAGAGCTGGAACCAGTTCCGCCCATTCGGGGCTGCCGTAGCCACATCCTCGATGGAGGCGGTGCCCATGGTGGACAGCGTGTAAGGGATGCCAGCGGCCTCGGCCGCCTGCGAACCGGCATATTCGCCTTCAGACTGCATCATCCGGGTGAAACCGGTGGGGGCAATGCCGAAGGGCTGGGCGGATGGCTGACCCAACACGGACACCGAGGTGTCAACCGTCTCCACATTGCGGAGGATGCCGGGCCGAAATTCCAGGTCGAGGAATGCGCCCCTGGCCCGCCGTAAGGTAATTTCCGCTTCCGCCGCGCCATCCGTGTAGTCAAAGGGGGCGGTAGGAGTGCGCCGCTTGGCCTGATCACGGAGATCCCAGATAGTGCTGGCGCGCCTCAACCGGGCAGCAGCGCCCAGTTCAGGTTTCTTGAACTGCATCAGGGGGGCGAGGTCCTTGACTTTCGGGATGCGTCGTTTGAGTGCTGGGGGAATCTGGGATGGCATGCTGACCTCGCTTCAATCCGGTGTGGTCGGACCACAGGGCTTTTGGTGGACTCTACCGTCACCCGGCCCAGCCACGCAAGCATTGATAGCTGCCAGCGGTTGCGTTGCGCCTTCGTGCTTTGTCCCTGTGGTCCGACCGCTGACTACTATTGGTGCATGCGTAACCATGAGCTCGTGCTGTCGTGGATTGAAGCCGAGTTGGCTGCGGGTCGGCTGGCCGTTGGCCAGCGGCTGCCAGGCGAGCGCGCGGTTGCTGAGCAATTGAACGTGTCCCGCGCATCGGCCAGGGAAGGCATCCGTGTCCTTGAGGCGATGGGGGTGGTGCGGGCAGGGGTAGGGTCAGGCCCTGGTGCTGGCACAGTGATCACCGCAAACCCTGCCGTGGCGCTCGGCGCAGCTCTTCGCTTCCACGTGGCCAGTTCGCATCTTCCAGTGGAAGACATAGTCCAAACGCGTTTGCTGCTCGAAACCTGGGCCGTCGGGCAGGCACAAGCCACCGCGCCCTCCATGGCTGTCGCCGAGGACCTCCTGGATGAGATGGACAATCCCGGGTTGGCGGCCGCCGAATTCCTCCGCCTCGATGCCCTGTTTCATGTGGCGCTCGCCGAAGCGGCCGGGAATGTGCTGATCGGCGCGATGATGTCCTCGCTTCGCGGGTCGATCGAGTCCTACACGCTGGAGTTAACCAGCCGCCTGCCGGACTGGACCCGCACTGTTGAACGCTTGCGAGCCGAGCATCGGGCCATCTTTCAGGCGATCGCCGACGGGAACAACAGCAACAACGCCGCCGACGACGACGACAACGACGACGCCGCCCGCTCGCCGGGGCCGGATGCCTCAGTCCTGATCGCCGACCATATCGCTGGCTTCTACCGCGAAGCGGGTTTATAACTCAGGGACGACGCGACGAATAGACGGAGGCAACACGATGAGTGCAACGGCAACCCTTGAAGAGGCCTACGGAAGAATTCCGGACGCTGTGCGCAGGGCCGTCACCGGTCTGGACCCGAGTCAACTGGCGTTCAGACCCGCCGGCCCCGGCAGCGCGGCAGGAAATTCAATCGCCTGGTTGGTCTGGCATCTGGCGCGGGTCCAGGACAACCACATTGCCGACGCCGCAGCGCTCCCGGAATTATGGGTCGTCGGCGGTTGGGCTGGACGTTTCGCCCTGGACCTCGATGAATCGGACACGGGGTACGGACATTCCTCGGCACAGGTCAGTAAAGTTCGCCCCGCCAGTGCTGACCTATTGGTCGACTATTTCGACGCCGTGCACGCACGCACGCTGGAGTTTGTTACCGGGCTCGACGAGGCGGACCTGAGCCGGATCGTCGACACTTCCTGGAACCCTCCCGTGACGCTTCAGGTCCGACTGGTCAGCGTGATCGAAGACTGCATGCAGCACGTCGGACAGGCGGCCTATGTGCGGGGTTTGCTGACCCAGGACGAGAACTAGGGTCTGGATCCGGACTAGGCGCGGGGTGCGGTGAGCCCGGTTTCGCGGAGCGTAATGTTCAGCCTGCCTTTGAGGCCAAGTGCCGGATCGCTGGTTCCCGGCTGGGTTTTCAGTACACCGTGGTAGGCAAAACGGGAAGGGCCTCCGAAGACGAACAGGTCACCTGATTCGAGGGCAAGGTCGGTCCAGGGCTTGTTTCGGGTCTCGGTGTTGCCGAAGCGGAAGACGCAGGAGTCGCCGATGCTCAGGGAAACCACTGGGGCGGGGGACCGCTCATCCTTGTCCTGGTGCATTCCCATCGCCGCCCCATCATCGTAGAAATTCACCAGGGCGGCGTCGGGTGCGTAACTGTTCGGACCGCCGTAGGCAGCGGTCACTGCATCGCGGCCCAGCTGGGCCAACCACTCCGGGAACTCGGCCACCTGGCCGCCACCGGCGTCGTCGGCGGTCTTGGTGTACCGGTAGGGCTGCCAGTGCCAGCCCAGGCACACGGTCTTGACCGACATCATCGATCCGTTGGGCATGCGGGCGGCCCGCATCGGGACGGGCCCTGCCGCCCACCCGCGGCACGCGACAACCAGTTCGCGTTGCTGCTCGAGGCTGAGCCAGCCGGGTAGGTGGACGGCGCCCGGAGCGGGTTCGATTCGTTCCCGCGGCAGTAAGGAATCCATGCCTCAATTGTGGCCGATCATTAGCAGAAACGGCCCGGAGGACCAGAAACCGCAGTGTGCAAGCGGCAGGTCTTGGCCTTTCGGCCGTTTCTGCAACGGGCTGGGTAACGGGCTCCGGGCAACGGGGCGCCGAGGAAGGTGGCGGGTTAGGTGGTCCAGAAGGTGAAGTCGTCCTGGCTGAGCGCCAACCGGGTATCCACTGCGTCGTCGCGCATCCAGACGGTCCCCAGTCCGGGGGCGGTTTCCTCGACCTGCCCGCGGTAGAGCACCTCGCGCTGGAGCCGGGCCTCGATGCGGTCACCCCGCTTCAGGGAACGCAGGCTGCGGATGCGGCTGCCACCGCCGGGGGTGGGGTCGGTGCGGCAGGGTTCGGCGTTGATGCTGGCCGTGGGCATGCTGGTCCTTTAGGTTGTGACGTGCGGGAGGGGGCTGGCCACTGCCAGCAATCTAGTTATGTCAACCCCTCGATGGGTAGTTTTTATTCCGGGGGCCGCAGCAGGAGTCGTTGCACCTCGTCGTCGGGCACCTGCCCGAACTGGTGGTACGCCTGCCCGACGGATCCGAGCGACGCCGCGTCCCACAGCCAGAACGTCTGATCGGCCAGCGGACGGATTCCGGCAAGGGAGTGTCCGAGGAAGACCGGGGCTGCCACCCACAGTTGGGCTGGGCGGAGCTGTCGGACGGCGTGGAGGGCAGCGCGGAGGGTGGCGCCGGTGGCCACGCCGTCGTCGACGATGACGATGGTCCGCCCAGCGATCTCCAGCGGCGGCAACCCGGCCCGATACAGTTCCTCCCGGCGTGCCAGTTCAACCAGTTCGGGGGCGATCGCCGCCTCGAAGGCTGCGTTGCCGTCACCGGTCAGGCCCGCAATGACTCGTTCGTTGCGGACGGTGCTGAGGCTACCGCCGGCGGTTGCGACAGCACCCATGGCCAGCTCGTCGAACCCCGGCACTCCGATCTTGCGGACCAGAACGACGTCGAGCGGGCAGCTCAGCGCCGCCGAAATCTCGGCGGCGACCGGCACGCCTCCGCGGGGAAGCCCAAGGACCAGCAGCCCGGGGGAACCGGCGAACGGCAGGAGAGCGTGGGCGAGTTGGCGGCCGGCGTCCTGCCTGTCGTCGAACTTTCGGGGTGTTGCGGACTTGCTGCGCATCGTCTGGGTCTGTTCATCAGAGGCGAAGAGTGGTAAACCGAATGCAACCCTACATTTCCGGCGAGGTCAAAGTCGATCACCGGAGGAACCAGGAGGCCCGCCATGAAGCTGCGGGACACCACAGGAAGACCGTCATGGGAGCCGCAGCGCGGCCGTCGCGAGTGGAAATCGGGTGGGGTGAGATGACTGCAGCACTGCATTCCCATAGCGCCCTGTACAAACGACCCGGCCCATGGTGCACCATCTATATGGACGCCAGTACCGGGTCCGGGGACTCCCTCCACGCCGATGACGCACGCCCCGACGCGATCGCCGCGGCCCTCCACAAGGCCGGTGCAGGCCGGCAGGATATCCAGGCGGTCGGCGCCGCGCTCGGCAGCTCGGCAAAGGGTCTGCCAGACCCCGTGGCGCGATTCCTCTTGGTCAACGACGGCGAGGTGGCATTTGACGAGTTCCTCCCAGGCCGGCTGGTGATGCAGGAGGTGCACGACGTCGGCCCCGTCCCCAACCTGGTGCCCCTGGTCCGGCACCGCCCCCAGGAGTTTGCCTATGTGGTGGCGGAGGCGGGCCGCGACGGCGGAACCATCCACCTGCATCGGGTCAACAGGTCCGACGACGAAAGCACCGAGGTGGAAGGGTCCACCGAAAACCTCAAGAAGATCCCGGGCGGTGGCACGTCACAGGGTGGGTATCTGCACCGGACCGAAAACATCTGGCGCGCCAACGCGGGGGAAATTGCCGATGAAATTGATCGGGTGGTGCGGAATAGCCGCGCGAAACTGCTGATCCTCGCCGGCGATATCCGGGCGCGGAACCTCGTGGCAGAACAGCTGTCGGAGGCGAGCCGGGCCATCCTGAGCGTGGTAGAGAGCCACACCCGGACGGATGGGGCTGACCGGGATGCGTTTGCCCGGGAGGTGTCGTCGCGGGTGGCTGCCTGTGTCGCTGGAGAGCAGCAGCAACTGCTGGAGCGTTTCGAGAACCAGCAGGGAAGGGAGCATCCCGAGTCTGTGGCAGGACTGGGTGCTGTGGTTCATGCGCTTCAGCAGGGTCAGGTGGGGACTCTCCTGATTGAGCGTTCCGCCTGGGACGAGCAGCGGTTGCTGGCGCTCGCCGCCGAACCCTGGATCGCGGCTTCGACGAACGAGATTTCCGGCGCCCGTCTGATCGGTACCCTTTCAGCGCCCTCGGCTCTCCTTCGCGCCGCCGCGCTCACCGACGCCGACGTCGTGCTGTTCCCGCCCGGGGCGCTCGACCCGCACCGGATTGCAGCACTCCTGCGCTGGCCACTCGGACCAACCACCCCGTAGCGGTCCGGCTAGGTGGGCTCACGCGGGTCGGAGATTGTGAGCCAGAGCCGATGCGTGGTGATCACCACTGCCAGCCACCCGAGGCCGAGCGTGGCAGCAACCACCACATCCGTGACCCAATGGTGGCCCAGATAGACCCGGGTGGCGGCCATCAAAAGGGTGAATATCAGAGCGCCAGCGATGATCAGGGCGCGTGAGCGATTGCGGTGCGCCCCCAGCACGAGCAGGTACGCGATGATGCCGCTGATCACCATGGCGTTCAGCGTGTGTCCGCTCGGGAACGACGGCGACGATTCGTACGGTGGGACCGCAAACTCAAGCGGTGGGCGCAGCCGTCCGATCGCATTTTTCCCCAGCACGGTCATCAGCAGCGACCCGGAGGCTGCGACCGCCACGAGGACCAGCGGTGTCAGGGACCGGCGTCGAAAACACAGGCCGGCGATCGCGGCGGCGGTAAGCAGCGGCATCATGATCGGACCGCCAAGGAACGTGAAACCGCTCGCCAGCGCCACGAGGACCGGATTACGTAGCTGCACTGACGCATCAAGGGCCGGCTGGTCCAGGACGGCAATCCCATCCGTTTCCGCGACCGCCTCATACACTTCGGCCGACGCGAGGGCCAGGGACACCGCGATGCCGACGCCGACCGCCAGGATCAGCAGCATGGCCCAGCGCGGTCCGACCCAGCGGGCCAGGGCACGCACCCAGCGCACTGTGACCCGTCCCACCGGGGTGGTCCAGCGGGTGTAATCCCTGCCGCCAACGAAATGGTCCTTGTCGGATGTCATTGGTCGACTCTAACGCGACGGCGGGGCCTAGGCTGAGGGGATGAATGATCACCAATCACTGCGCGACCTGGTGCACGGGGTCGCGGTCTTCCCCGATGAGCTGCCTCACTTCGATCCTGCAGCCGTGCCGGATTCGCCGGTGCACCTCTTCCATGAATGGCTGGCGGCTGCTGTCGATGCCGCGGTGATGGCACCGCATTCAGTCACCGTTGCAACGGTGGATCGGGACGGCCTCCCCGACGCCAGAGTGGTGATCCTGAAAGACGTGACTGAGCAGGGGTTTTCCTTCGCCAGCAGCAGCGACAGTCCCAAAGGCCGCCAACTGCAGGGTTCCCCGGCGGCCGCCCTGGCCCTGTTCTGGCCCACGATGGGCCGTCAGATCCGCATCAGGGGCAAGGTTCGCCCCGCGGGCGTCGAGGAGAACGACGCCGACTTCCGCCGCCGCCACCCGGTGGCGCGAGCGCTGGTGCTCGCCGGTGAGCAGAGCAGCCGCCTGCGCGATCGGGAGGAACTCGACGCCGCCGTCGCTGCCCAGCTGGATCGGTTCGACGCCCTCGACGGTGAAGCTGCCGCTCCCGGGTCGGCCACCTGGACGGTTTACACGGTGGTCCCGGACACCGTCGAGTTTTGGCAGGCCGACCCCGAACGTCGGCACCTGCGGTTGCGCTATGCCAGTGACGGCGACGGCTGGTCACGGGCCCTGCTCTGGCCGTAGGGTCGGTCGGGCCGCCGCTACCCGTCGTCGTCGTCGCCTGCTGTTCACCGACCCTTCGGATCGGGGACACCCGCCCGTCACCTCTGACCAATCCGGCGGTGGCACCGTGGGGGTGTGAGGATCGTGATTGTTGCTGAAACATTCCTGCCCGCCGTGAACGGGGTAACCCATTCCGTCCAGAAAATGCTCGAGCATTTCGCGGCGCGAGGCGACGAGGTGCTGGTGATCGCCCCCTCCGGGGCCGGCGGGGCTGAGCCTAACCGTGGACGGACGGTCCGCATCCACCGGCTGCCCGCCGTGCCCCTGGCCGGGTACGGGAGCGTTCGGGTGGCGCTGGGCGGTGTCACCCGGGTACGCAATATTCTGGCGGACTTCGCACCGGACATCATCCACCTCGCTTCGCCCTTTGAGCTGGGGTGGCGGGCGGTGCGTGCTGCCGAGCAGCTTGGCATTCCCGTGGTTGCCGTCTACCAGACTGATGTCCCCGGCTACGCCGCCCGCTACGGTGTCCCATTCCTCGCCAATTGGGCGTGGCAGCGGGTGGAGAACATTCACTCAGGCGCCGCCCGCACCCTGGCGCCGTCCACCTCAGCTGTCGACCAGCTGCGCGGGCACGGTATTCCGCGGGTGCATCTGTGGCGGAGGGGGGTCGATACGCGACGGTTCCACCCCGGTCGGCGGGACCACAAACTGCGGTCGGTGCTCGCCCCCGGAGGGGAACGCCTGATCGGGTACGTTGGCCGGCTCGCCGCCGAGAAGCAGGTTGAGGATCTGCGGGTCCTGGCTGATATCGAAAACACCCGACTGGTGATCATCGGCGATGGCCCCCTGCGGGGCGCCCTGGAGGAGGCCCTCCCGAACGCGGTCTTCACGGGGTTCCTCGGTGGGGAGGAACTGGCAGCAGCCGTCGCCAGCCTTGACCTCTTTGTGCACCCCGGCGAACTCGAAACCTTCTGCCAGACCATCCAGGAGGCCATGGCCTCCGGCGTGCCGGTCGTTGCCACCGGCCGGGGCGGACCCCTGGACCTCGTCGATATCTCCCGTACCGGTTGGCTCTATACGGCCGGCAACCTGGACCAGATGCGCGGCCAGGTGATGGACCTGATCGGGGATGACGCGAAACGTCAGGCGTTCGCGGAGGCCGCCTTCGCGAGCGTGCAGGGCCGCACCTGGCCGGTGCTCTGCGAGCTGTTGGTCCAGCACTATGAAGAGGTCATGGAGGAACATGCGCTGCTTCGTCTCTGAGGCACAGGGCGGTGTAGCCGCCACCGCGGTATGAGCGAGCGCACACGGCGGTACGTGGCGCTCGGCGATTCCTTCACCGAGGGGGTGGGGGATCCGAGCAAACACCTGCCCAACGGCGTCCGCGGCTGGGCCGACCGGGTGGCCGAACGGCTGGCGAAGGACCAGCCGGGATGGGAATACGCAAACCTGGCGGTGCGCAGCAAACGACTGCGCCACATCACCGCCGAGCAACTGGAACCAGCGCTGGCACTGCGCCCCACCTTGATCACCCTCTACGCCGGAGGCAATGACATTCTCGACGCCGGAACCTCGGTGCCGCTCCTCCTCACGGCGTACGAGGAGCTGGTGGCACCGTTGGCGGCGACCGGGGCCAGGGTGCTCCTGTTCACGGGGTACGACGTCGATGTGTCCCCCGCGCTCCGGCTGCTGCGCAAGCGCCACCAGCTCTATAACGACGGCGTCCGCCAGATCGCGGACCGGTACGGCGCGGACCTGGTGGATTACTGGGGCTTCGAAGCCTATGAGGACCGGCGCATGTGGGGGCCGGATCGGCTGCACATGTCGAAGGCTGGCCACAAATACATGGCCACCCGAGTGCTGGACCTCCTGGAGGTGCAGCACTCAGTGAAACTGAAGGACTGGGAGCCAGCGGTCCCAAGGACATTCAGGGAGTGGGAACGCGCCCAGCGCCGATGGATCCACGACTGGGTGCTGCCATTGGCGGGGCGCAAGATCCGCCGGGTCACCCTCGGGGACAACCTGCCCCCGCGCTGGCCCACCCCGGTGGTGGTGCCACCGAAAGGCGGGCTTCGCCGCCTCGTGAAGGACCAGGGCCTGCCTGCGGTGCTGGGCGGTCCCGGCGTGCCCTAGCTTGCCCCCACAATCAGCAGGATCCCGGCGAACACCACACCTGAGACGATCAGGGTAACCATGGTGTAGCCCAGGATGTCGCGCATCTTCAGGCCAGCGATCGCCAGCAGCGGCAGGGCCCAGAAGGGCTGGATCATATTGGTCCACTGGTCGCCGTAGGACACGGCCATGATCGCTACTGCGGGGTCTACGCCCAGCCGTTCGGCTGCGTCGAGCATGATCGGTGCCTGCACCGCGAACTGTCCGCCACCTGATGGTACGAAAAAGTTCACCAACCCTGCGGAGAGCAGGGCGAACAAACCAAACGTGGTGGGGTTGGCGATGCTCACGAACGCGTCCGAAACCACGTTGATGAGGCCCGTCGTCGTCATGATGCCCATGATTCCGGCGTAGAGAGGGAACTGGAGAAGAATTTCGCCGACGTTTGACGCAGCGTTCTTGGTCAGCGCGATCAGCTCGAAGGGGCTGCGGACCAGGAGGAATAGCAGGGCGAGGAACGTCCAATTGACGATGTCCAGGGTGGCGGTGCCGCCCTGCACATAGTGGACCACCAGGTAGGCAACCAGCGCCATGCCCAACAACGTGGTGAGGATACGGCTGGCGTCGATGCGGTCGGCGGGGGTGACGACGTCGTCGTTCAGCGCGACGTCATCGGTGTGCCGGGCGTCGACCTGCAGCTCGGAAATCCTGTCCCCGGAGCGGGGAGACACCAGTGCCAGGGCCGCGCTCACCAGGACAATCGTGGCGATGGCGGCAGTGATGTTCCACCAGGAGAAGGTGGTTTCGGTGATGGGGATGGTGGTGCCGAGCTGCTCGGCGATGAATGAACCCTCGGTCGCCGCGGTCAAGGGGCCGGACCCCGAGTAGCCCATATGCCACACCACGAAACCGGAGAACCCTGCTGCGACCAGCATCGGGAAATGCAGTGCCATGCCGCGCTCGCGGGCCTGCGCGGCAACCTCTTTGGCGAGCAGGCCGCCGACGACGAGGCCCAGCCCCCAGGTGATCAGCGACGCCGTGGCGGCAACCACGAACACGAAAACATAGGCCTGCATCGGGCTTCGGGGGATCCCGCCGAGACGGGCCAGCAGTTTCCGGACCGGCCCGGTGTGGGCCAGCGCGTGGCCGAGCAACAGGATGAGAGCCATCTGGGTCATAAAGGCGAGCAACCCTGACAGGCCGTCGCCCCACCCGTTGAGGACGTCAACCGGCCCCGCATCCGTGAAAATCAGCGCGGCGACAGCGACGACGAGGCTGAGTACGACGGCGAACACCAGCGCGCTGGGGAGGAAGCGTTCAACCACCGAGTTGATCGGACGCATCGCAGCCGACACCGCTGATGTTTTTTGTTTTGCTGGGGGACCGGAGGTCGGCATGGCTGGGTTCTCCTGTGAATAGACGTCATTGTCGGTTCGGTAGGGCTCCGATCCGGCACCAACGTTACTTCACCGGCAACCGCCGCGGGTCAATCTGTACGACAATGGTGTCCACAGCATCATCCCCACCAACTGCCGTGGAAAGGTAAGCCGTTGATCAAAGAGATCGCCGTTTTCAGTGGACAAGCAAGTGGGGGATTCGCCGAGGAGATCTGCGGGCACCTGGGTGTGCCGCTGCTCCCGTCACGGCTGCAGCGCTTCGCGAACGACTGCCTGGAAGTGCAGTTGCTGGAAAACTGCCGTGAACGGGACGTATTCATTGTGCAGCCGCTGGTCAAGCCAGTGCAGGAGAACCTGATGGAGCTGCTCATGATGATCGACGCCGCCCGCGGGGCCTCCGCGGGACGCATCACGGCCGTGATGCCACACTATTCGTACGCGCGTTCCGACAAGAAGGACGCACCGCGCATCTCCATCGGCGGCAAGCTGGTGGCGGATCTTCTCACCACCGCTGGCGCATCCCGGGTCCTCACCATGACCCTGCACGCGCCGCAGGTGCAGGCGTTCTTCGGCGTTCCCGTGGATCAGCTGCACGCCCTGCGGGAACTCGCCGCCCATTTCAAGGACCTGGACCTGAGTAACGCCATCGTGGTGTCTCCTGATCTGGGCAACGCGAAGGCCGCGACCGCGTTCTCCCGACTGCTGGGCACGCCGGTCGCCGCCGGGGCCAAGGAACGGTTTGAGAATGACCAAGTCCGAATCACCTCCATCATCGGCGACGTCAGAGACAAAGACATCGTGGTGCTTGACGACGAGATCGCCAACGGCAGCACCGTTCTGGAGTTGCTGGATCACCTGGCGAAAATGGGAGCACGGAAGGCGCGGGTGGTCTGCACCCATGGCATCTTCTCCAACGGAGCCGTCGAGCGGATCGCCGAGCGCGACGACGTCATTGAGGTGCTCTGCACCGACACCGTTCCCATCGGGGAAGACAAGGCTCATCCGAAACTGAAAGTCATTTCGGTGGCCAACGCCTTCGCCGAAGCGATCCGCCGTATCCACACCGGAGAATCGGTGAGCGCCCTCTTCCAGTCAGAGGACATCAGGGTCTGACGTTGTTCGCGGTCGCGGCGGAACCCGGGGTAGCCGTCGGGGTGTTGCCGTTGTCAGGTCGTCCTCCGGCATCACTACGGTGAGGTGGCGGCCCAGGGTCGCTGCCCTAGGTGGCTGAAGCCAGACGTCGTCGGAGTTCGTCCGCCGCGCCGCTCTGCGGGTTTCCTTCCGGCAGTGGTCCACGGCCCCAGAGCCAGAGCAGCAACTCGGCGGGCCTGCCGCTGATCTGGGCATCAGCCCGGTCACTGACCTGGCGTTCAAGGGTGACGACGTCCGGGGCGATAGCCAGGGTCCAGGCTAGTCCTGCGCTCCGCAGGGTGATGGTGGCGCCGCTGGCGTCGTCGTCGGGCTTGCTCCGGACGAGCATCACGGTGAGGATTTCATCGATGCCGTCCACCGCAAGGTCGGGGTCGATTGGGTGGGGATGGCCCAGCGCGGATTCGAGGTCATAGCGGTGGATGGACGTTTCGTGGGCGAGCCTGCGGATCCAGAAGCCGACCGTCTGGTCGTCCTTGACCCAGGTGAAAGCCGGATCCGTTGGTGCGTGGGCATCGAACTGGTCCATCAGCCGCGCGTAGCACTGTTGCAGCGCGGGGATCGGCTGCATCTGGTCCAGCTCTGGTGGCGGCCAGGTCCCGGTCGGCCTGGCACCGGTCCGGATGGACTCGGACTTGTGAAGGTACACCATCGCCGTGTGGCGAATCAGGTCCTCCCCGGTCCAGCCCGGGCAGGCGGATACCGCAGAGATCAGGGCCGAGGGTGCCAACTCAACCATCCGGGAGTGGTCGCGGGCCAGCAGCGCACGGTACCGGTCGAAGGGAAGGGCGTACGGATACGGAGCTGTCATTACCCGAGTCTAGGCACAATGCCGGCGGAAGGCCGTGAGCCCGGCGGCCAGGAACCGGTGCGGGGCTCGTCCGGCCGCAAAGACTCATCGCGTGCTTGCATCCCGAATGTTACTGGCCGGTAATATAGGTTCATGCACCTTCTGTTTCGGACCCTGCTGACCCTGTTCACCTCCAGACGCCGCCCAAAGTTGAGTATCTGGGGAGAGTCTTCATTGCCGCTCCGCGTCCTGCCCACGGACATTGACATCGCAATGCATGTCAACAACGGCATGTATTTCTCCCTCATGGACCTGGGCCGGTTCGACCTGATGATCCGCAGCGGCACCTGGTCAATGATGCGGCGTAGGGGCTGGAGCCCGGTAGCCAACGGCGAGACCATCAGCTTCCGCAAATCCCTGACCCTGGGTCAGCAGTACACCATCGAGACCCGCATTGTCGGGTTCGACGAGCGTGCCATCTACTTCGAGCAGCGGATGGTCAGTGGTGGCGAAATCTACGCCAAGGCGGTCATCGCCACCCGGCTGGTCTCCAAGAACGGCCCGGTCAGCAACGAAGACATTTTCGCCGCCCTGGGGCAGCCCCCTGCCGCCCTGGTCCTGCCGGAATGGATCCACGAGTGGCGCCTGAACAACTCATTGCCCAGCACCAGGCGCCCCGCCCCGCACGTCTGGGTCCGGTAGGCCTGGTTCGAGTTTCCCGCACGCGGAAGGTGCCAGCCGGCCGCCCAGCGGGACTTATTCGGTTGAGAAATCAGTGAACTCGCCGGTCGGAGCACCGTAGGACCCGTCGACGTCGTTCACCCGTCCGGGAGCGGCGGCGGAGCCAAGCCAGGAGGCCAGTTCATGGACCGCCCGGTCGGCGCCCTCGGCCACGATCAGCACTGACCCGTCTGCCCGGTTCGAGGCGATGCCTGAGAGCCCCAGCGCCAGAGCCCGTTTGCGGGTGTAATAGCGGAACCCGACACCCTGCACGGTTCCGGTCACGGTCGCTGTGAGCCGGGTTTGCTGCTGTTCATTCATCGGTTCAGCGTAGCGAACCACCTCTCAACCCCCTAGGTTTGAGGGTATGCCTGCAACCGAAACATCCAGCACGTCCAGACCACCCGAGCCAGACCTCCTGATCCGCCTCGCCGAGGCTCACCGCGTGGGCACAGCGTTCCGGGGCTGGGACGGCCAGGAAAAGAGTGTCAGCCCGCAGACCCTGACGAAAGTGCTGAGCGCGCTCGGTGTTGCCTGCGAAACGAACGACGACGCCGTCCGGGCGCTGCACGACGCCGAAACGGCTCCCTGGCGGCGGACGCTCCCTCCCGTCGTCGTCGGCAGGGAAACGGTGGTCCAGGACGTTCCGATTATTACCCCAGCGGGAAACCGGCCGACCATTCGCCTCGTGCTCGAAGACGGACAGCTGAGGGAACTGGAGCTGTCCGGCAGTGCCGTTGAGCAGTCAGAGATCGACGGCGTCCCCCTGGAGCGCCTGCACCTCACCCTCCCGGGTGATTTGCCGCTCGGGTGGCATACCCTGCACGCGGTCCAGGCCGATGGCGCCGTCGCAGAGTGCACACTGGTTGTGACTCCACAGCGGCTGAACACCACGGCGCGGCTCAACCGAACCTGGGGGCTGATGGCCCAGCTGTACTCGGTGCGGTCCAAGGACTCGTGGGGGGTCGGGGACATCGCTGACCTGGGTCAGCTGGCAGCCTTCTCGGCGAGCAGGGGGGCGGGGTTTGTGCTGATTAACCCCTTGCATGCCGCCGAACCCGCTCCTCCTGTCGAACCCTCACCGTATCTGCCGTCTACCCGGCGCTTCTTCAACCCGCTTTATCTTCGGGTGGAGAACGTCCCCGAGTACGCGGCGTTGACCGCCGGGGCGCGGGATGCCATCGAACACGATGCTGTGACCCTGCGGCAGGCCAACAGTGACGCTGACATTCTGGACCGGGACAGCAGCTACGCCGCGAAGCTCAGCGCGCTGGAGAGCATCCACCAGGTGCCACTGAGCCACGAAAGACAACGTTCCTTCGATGAGTTCCGGGCGCAGGAAGGTGAGGGCCTGGAAAGCTTCGCCCTCTGGTGCGCGCTCGCAGAAACCCTGCCCGCGGGAGCCCCCGAATGGGACGACCAGTCCTACCTCGACACCCGGCGCGTAGCCCTGGCGGACCGGATCGGGTTCCACCTCTGGCTGCAATGGCTCTGCGATGAGCAGCTTGCCGCCACGCAGCAGGGCGCGCTCGACGCCGGGATGACCATCGGTATCATCCATGACCTGGCCGTCGGCGTGCACTCCCACGGGTCCGACGCGTGGTCCCTGCGCAGCGTCCTCGCGGAAGGGATTAGCGTCGGCGCACCACCAGACATGTTCAACCAGCAGGGCCAGGACTGGAGCCAGCCGCCGTGGCATCCTGGCCGCCTGGCCGAATCCGGGTACACCGCCTATCGGGA
Organism: Arthrobacter sp. TB 23; assembly: GCF_000294595.1. Taxonomy (NCBI): domain Bacteria; kingdom Bacillati; phylum Actinomycetota; class Actinomycetes; order Micrococcales; family Micrococcaceae; genus Arthrobacter; species Arthrobacter sp. TB 23. The sequence continues at coordinate 21,130 of NZ_ALPM01000119.1, forward strand.
CATGCTGCGCACGGTCCTCAAACACGCCGGTGGTATCCGCGTGGACCACATCCTCGGCCTGTTTCGCCTCTGGTGGATCCCCGCCGGCGGCGGGTCCGGCGACGGCACTTACGTCTATTACGACCACGAGGCGCTCATTGGCATCCTGGCCCTCGAAGCGCAGCGGGCCGGCGCCGTCGTCATCGGCGAGGATCTCGGCGTGTTTGAGCCCGGGGTGCAGGACTACCTGGCCGAGCGCGGCATCCTGGGCACCTCGATCCTCTGGTTCGAGCACGACGACGACGGCCCGCGCCGTCCCGAAAGCTACCGCCAGGCGTGCCTGACCAGCGTCACCACCCACGACCTGCCGCCGTCTGCCGGGTACCTGGCGGGCGAACACGTTGACCTGCGGGAGTCACTTGGGTTGCTGAACCGACCGGTTGAGGAAGAACGCTCGGCCGACCAGGCGGCCCAGGACTCGGTGCTGGCACTGGTCCGTGCAGTGACGGGACCAACTGCCGGAGGCGCCGCCGACACGGTGGAATCAACTGTAGAAGCGTTGCACCGGTTCATTGTGCGAACTCCTTCGGTGCTGCTCGGCGTCGCGCTGACGGATGCGGTGGGGGAGCGGCGCACCCAGAACCAACCGGGGACCAAGGACGAGTACCCCAACTGGCGGATCCCCCTCGCCGGATCTGACGGCCAGTCAGTGCTCCTCGAGGACCTGCCGGACAATGAGCGGTTTGCCGCCCTGGCGCGGGTGATGGCGGGTTGATCCGGGGGGACCGACTCATTCCGGGGCGGCGCCCCGAAGGTTCTATGCTGTAACCATGGCCCCCGCCGAATTATATTTCCCTCTCCCCTCCGCCTGTTCGCGCGCGTTGGGCTACCGAAGGATCCGTTGTGGGTGAGCTCCCGCCGGACGGCGTGCAGGGGATTGACGCCACCCTCAGTCGCGGTGCGGACAACATCCTGAGGCTGCGGTGGGCGCGAGGCATCTCAATCACTGAAGCCGACGCCCGCCTGGCAATGGATCAGGTGAACAAGCTGTGCGCTGGGGAAAGCCTCCCCATGCTCGTTGACATGGCGACTACGAAGGCCGTCAGCCGGGGAGCGCGAACGGTGTTCGGTCTGCCGTGCTCGGCTTCGCGGATTGCGCTCCTGGGCTCATCGCAGGTCGATAAGGTCATTGCCAACTTCATTCTGGGCGTGAGCTCGCTACCGTGCCCCACAAAATTCTTCACCTCCGAACCGGCCGCGCTTGGCTGGCTGAAGGAGAGGTAAGTGGCGGAAGAGTTTGTGGACAAGCGGCTCGACGCCTTGGTGGAGGGAATTGTCCGGCTCTCCTCCGGAGACCTGTCAGCCAGGATGGAAGTTTCTCCCGCCCGGGATTCAATGGACGCCGTGATCAGCGGTGTGAATCTCCTGGCCGAGGAACTCGAAGTTCTCTATGAAGACCTGGAGCAGCGGGTCCGTGACCGGACCGCCCGCTTGCACGCGGCCCAGGTTGAGTTGGAACGAATGGCTATGTATGACAGTCTCACCGGTCTCCCGAACCGAACCCTGCTGCGCCGACGGATTGACGACGAAACGCTGGCCGCGGCCGCAGGGGTGCAACCTGCGGCATTGATTCTGCTGGATCTTGACGCGTTCAAAGCGGTGAACGATAGCCTTGGCCATTCTGCCGGCGACCAGGTGCTGATCGAAGTGGGACGTCGTCTTGAATCGACCGTCCGGGAATCCGATACTGTGGCACGGCTGGGCGGCGACGAGTTTGCGGTCTTGTTGCCGCAAACTGCCGACGAGATCGCCTGTGAAATCGCTGAGCGTATCCTTTACGCGTTGCGGCCGGCGATGATCGTTTCCGAGACCAGCATCCGCATCCTGGCGAGTATCGGTGTCCGGTGCGGTGAAGCCGGGCAGTCGGGCGAAGACATGATGCGCGACGCCGATACCGCAATGTATGTGGCGAAGAACCTTGGCCGCAGCAATGTCCAGGTGTTTCACCCAGCCATGCTGCAAGCGACGCACGAGCGTTTCACCATTCTCGAGGAGCTGCGTCAGGCCATCCCAGCAGGTCAGCTCAGAGTTCATTACCAGCCGCTGGTCTCCCTTCAGACCTCCACAATTATTGGCGCCGAGGCTCTGGTGCGCTGGCAGCACCCGGACCGTGGGCTGCTCTATCCGGACCATTTCATTGGGATAGCGGAGGAGAGTGGACTGGTCGTCGATATCGGTGAATGGATGATCAACGCGGTCGCTGCTCAGCTCGGAGATTGGGGGGATGTGTTGGATGGTCGGGACTTTGCCGTCCGAATCAACTTGTCCGCCGCTGAAAGCAGGGCCCCCGGTCTGGCTGACCTCATCGATCGGGCCCTCGCCAGGCATGCTGTTCCCACCGATCGGTTTATCGTCGAGATTACTGAGACTTCCCTGATGACTGATCCGGAGGCGAGCTCCGCCAATTTGCTCGGGCTGCGGGAGCTTGGCGTCGGTGTCGAAATCGATGACTTCGGTACCGGCTACTCGTCCATCAGCTACCTCAGGAAACTTCCCGCCCAGGCGGTGAAAATGGACAGCTCGCTGATCGAAGACATTGTCGATGATCCGAGGCAGTTGAAGTTTGTCGCTGCCGTCCTGCAACTGATCGAAGCGGCTGGTCTCCTCTCGGTCGCGGAGGGAATTGAGACGGCTGACCAGGCCAGGCTCCTGAACCGAATGGGCTGCGATTACGGTCAGGGTTACTTTTTCGGCCGGCCGGCAGAGGCGGCAGTAATGGCAGGGCTAATCGGTAAAGGATTGCCCTCGCTGAGGGTTTAGTGTTGACGCGTGCCGACATTCCCGAAGAAATACCTCCTGCTGCCTGCGGTTATCAGGCTCTCCTCAGGGGTGCCCAGGGATCGTAATGTCGCCTGGGAAAACTATTGGCACCGGATTCAAAGCACAGGGTCCGACGGCGACGTGTTGTGGGACGCTGGCGGGGACCAGGAGTTCAATAGCTACCTTCCCGGCCTCAGCCGCACCCTGAACCCTGCGCTGCCGGTCATTGATATCGGCTGCGGCAACGGTGCATTCACCCGGTTGCTGGCCGCCTACTTCCCCCTGGCTGTAGGGGTGGACGTCGCCTCGAGTGCCACGTCCCGTGCGCTGACCGAATCGGCTGATCTCAGCAACGTGGACTATCGCACCGCCGACTGCACCGCTCCGGGGGCCGGCGAGCTCCTGGCAGCCGACTTTGGCCACTCGAACGTCTTTGTCCGGGGCGTCTTCCACGTCCTCGACCCGGCGGCCCGCACTGCCCTGGCCGCCACGCTCAAATCCTTGGTCGGGCCCCAGGGGCGGGTTTTTCTGGTGGAAACCAACTATCGAGGCGACGCGCTCAGCTACATTTCGCGCCTTGGCGCCTCGCCCGGCAGGATTCCCAAACCGTTGGAGCTCGCCATCGGCGGTCTGCCGAAACCCGGTCATTTCGGCCCCGCCGAACGTCAGTCAGCCTTCGACGACGAGTCCTGGGCTGTGCTCGAGGACGGTCCGGTGACCATTAACGCTGTTGCCATGCGGGCGAAGGGCGAGCCGGAGCAGATCCCGGGCTACTACGCAGCGCTCGCGCCCCGTTCCTGAGTCGACCAGGTCGTCAAAACTCATCGGTTGCCCGTTCAAACTATTATGTGATCTTCGTCTACCCTTAGTGAGGTTGAATATTGAACAATTTCACGCAGCGTCAGCGCCCGCGGTCCTGACAGTACCCACCGTTCCAGCACGAAGGAGACATTGATGAGTTGGCTTGCCCGCGAACACACCATCGCCCCGCCCGGGTTTAACCGTTGGTTGATCCCCCCCGCAGCCCTGGCGGTGCATCTCTGTATCGGCCAGGCATACGCCACCAGCGTGTACAAGAACGCCCTGGTTGAGCACTTCGATGCGAGCCTGACGCAGATCGGCGTTATCTTCTCGATCGCCATCGTGATGCTGGGCCTGTCGGCCGCAGTGATGGGCACCTGGGTAGATAAGAACGGCCCCCGCATGGCCATGTTCACCTCGGCTCTTTTCTGGACCGGTGGTTTCCTTGTCGGCTCACTCGGAATCTTCACCAACCAGCTGTGGCTCGTCTACCTGGGCTACGGCTTCATCGGTGGCATCGGTCTTGGCATCGGTTACATCTCCCCGGTTTCGACCCTGATCAAATGGTTCCCGGACAGGCCAGGGCTGGCTACCGGTATGGCCATCATGGGCTTCGGTGGCGGCGCCCTGATCGCCAGCCCCCTCTCCACCCAGCTGTTGCGGATGTATGACCCGAACTCCGACGTCGAGGGCTGGGTAGCCAGCGGCGATTCGGTGGGCATGCTCTTCCTCACCCTCGCAGCCATTTACCTCGTGTACATGATGTTCGGTGCGTTCACCATCAAGGTCCCCGCAGCTGACTGGAAGCCGGCAGGCTTCGACCCCTCAACAATCAAGACCAAAGCGCTCGTAACCTCCGATAACGTCTCGGCCAAGAACTCCATCAAGACCAAGCAGTTCTGGCTGGTCTGGATCGTGCTCTTCTGCAACGTCACGGCAGGTATCGGCATCCTTGAGCAGGCGTCCCCAATGATCCAGGACTTCTTCCGCGAAGCAGACGGCTCCACCGCGGTCACCGTTGCTGTCGCCGGTGGGTTCGTTGGGTTGTTGTCGATTGGAAACATGGCCGGTCGCTTCGTCTGGTCCTCCACCTCAGACATCATTGGTCGCAAGCGGATCTACATGATCTATTTGGGTGTTGGCGCATTGCTGTACACCACGCTGGCGCTCGCCGGCGCGGGCACCACGATCCTCTTCGTGTTCCTGGCCTTCTTCATCATTTCCTTCTACGGCGGCGGCTTCGCTACCGTTCCTGCCTACCTGCGTGACCTCTTCGGCACCTACCAGGTCGGCGCCATTCACGGCCGGTTGCTGACCGCCTGGTCAGCCGCGGGTATCGCCGGACCACTGATCGTCAACGGTTTCCTCGACGCTCAGGGCACACCAGGCGAGCTCACCGCAGCCGCCTACCAGCCGGCACTGCTCACCATGGTGGGTCTGCTGGTTATCGGTTTCATCGCCAACCTGATGATCAAGCCGGTCGACTCGAAGTTCCACGAACCAAAGGCGGCTCCCGAATCCGGGACGTCCACCAAAGAATCCGCTATGGAGGCATGAGATGAAGGTAGCAAGCACCACGTTCGTATGGGCCCTTGTGACCGTTCCCTTGGCATATGGGATCTTCCAGACCATGACCCGCGTGTCAGCACTGTTCGGCGGCTAACCACCCGCAGTTTGTAGTGCTGCACGTTAACGACGGCGG
>NZ_ALPM01000120.1:0-1066 GCF_000294595.1 Arthrobacter sp. TB 23
CGAGCCGTCGTCGTCGGTCGATCAGGTCTCCGACCAAAGGGCCGGTGTGCCGTTTACCAGCGGGGGTGGATCGCTTCACGGAAGTGGCGGTCGTAGATATCACGGACGCCGTCGTTCAACCGGGCCCCAAGATCCCCGGTGTCCGCTGCTGCTGCGTTGGCGCGCGCCTGCTCCACGGTGCGGGCGCCGGGGATGACGGTGCTGACGCCGTCCTGCGCCACAATCCAGGCGATCGCGGCCTGGGCGGTGGTCACGCCGTCGGGAACCAAGCCCTCGAACTCCTTGACGGCCGTCAAGCCGGTATTGAAGTCAACGCCCGAGAAGGTCTCTCCGACGTCGAACGCTGAACCGCTGATGTTGTAGTTCCGGTGGTCGTTCTCGGCGAACGTCGTGTCCTTTGAATACTTGCCGGAGAGCAGCCCCGAGGCGAGCGGAACCCTCACGATGATTCCGACGCCAGCCTCCTTGGCCGCGGGCAGCACCTCGTCCAGTGGCTTGAGGCGGAAGGCGTTGAGGATGATCTGGATGGTCGCAATGTTGCCGTGTTTGAGGGCGGCCAGGGCCTCATCAGTGCGTTCGACGCTGACCCCGTAGTTGCGGATGGCGCCTTCGCTGACCAGCGTGTCGAGGGCACCGTAGACCTCGGCGTCGGAATAGACCGACGACGGCGGGCAGTGCAGCTGCACCAGGTCAAGAGTGTCCACACGGAGGTTGGTGCGGGACCGGTCGATCCACTGGCGGAAGTTTGCCAGCGTGTAGTTCTCCGGCTTCTGCTCCACCCTGCGGCCCATCTTGGTGGCGACGGTGATGTCCAGGCCGGGGTTATCCGCCAGGAAGGCGCCGATGGTCTGTTCGCTGCGGCCATCGCCGTACACGTCGGCGGTGTCGAAGAAGGTGATGCCGGAATCGACGGCGGCGTGGAGGATGGCCGTGGCATCGTTGGGGTCTACGTCTCCCCAGTCGGCGCCGAGCTGCCAGGTGCCCAGCCCTACGGTCGAAACGGAGCGTGCGGTCTTACCAAGAGTTCGTTGTTCCATCCTCTGACTCTAGCCAGCCGAGCGGCTGG
>NZ_ALPM01000121.1:0-964 GCF_000294595.1 Arthrobacter sp. TB 23
GCTCGGCCGCTCTGGTCCGTCGGAGCGGGCAGGCGTAGCCTAGGGGCCATGACGAGAGTGGTGGTGGTCGGGGGTACTGGTCTGGTGGGGCACCATCTGGTGGACGAATGCGTGAGACGAGGCCACCAAACGCGGTCGGTCAGCCGTCACCTTCCCGCCGACCACTCGCCGCGGTGGGTCGCCGGTGCCGAGTACATGGCAGCCGATGTGACCACCGGGGAGGGCCTGACGGATGCGCTGGCCGAGGCCGATGTCCTGATTGACGTCCTCGACGGACAGTTCGGAAAAGGTCAGCGGGCGCTCGACGACGGCGCCCTGAACCTGCTCACCGCAGCCCGAGAGGCAGGAATCGCGCGCGCCGTGGTGCTCTCGATCGTCAACTGCGACCTGGCGGCGTTCTCCTACTATCGGGCCAAGGTGCGCCAGGAGAAGATCTACCAGAATTCGTCGATTCCATCAGTGGTGGTCCGGGCTACCCAGTTCCACAACTTTCTGACGGTAGTGTTCGACGGTGGGCGCAAGGCCGGCGTACTCCCTGTCCTGAAAAACGCCGTGTTTCAACCGATTGCCGTTCAGGATGTGGCAGGTGCGCTGGCCGACGCGGCAACCCATCAGCCGATACCCCAGGGGACCACCAACGTCGGCGGCCCGCAAGTGCTGGAAATGGCCGAGCTGGCTCGCATCTACCGCGACGTCACAGGAGCAACCGGCCGCCAGATCACCCTGCCGCTGCCGGGTGCTCTTGGGAAGTTCTTCAGTAGCGGCGAGAATCTTGCCCGCGATTCGGCCGTCAACGGCTTGACCTTCGAGGCCTGGCTGCGCCTGCGCTCGGTCTGATGAGGCCAGCCGTCCCGGTTACGTCCCGACGGCGCTCGCACAGCGTACGGACCTGCACGCAAACACGCCGGGGGTACGCAGCACCAGGGCGCCTCTCCACACAGAACCGCCGGTTAGGTCCAGAGTC
>NZ_ALPM01000122.1:0-4645 GCF_000294595.1 Arthrobacter sp. TB 23
CCGGCGGTTCTATGGTCGCCCCCACAGGTCGCCTCGAGGGGCGCCTTCGTGCGGGCGGCGTGTTTCAGCCCGCCGAGGCCGAGGACCGCACGGTCGCGGCGACGGGTTCCTTGGCCGGGAACGACGGCGGGTTCACGCCGGCCATCTCCTCCATCACCCGGACCACCTGGCAGCTGTAGCCGAACTCGTTGTCGTACCAGACGTAGAGCACCAGGTTGGTGCCGTTCGCGATGGTCGCCAGTCCATCGACAATCCCGGCCCGGCGGGATCCGACAAAGTCGGTGGAGACGACGTCGGGCGAGTCGATGTAGTCGACCTGTTTGCGCAAATCGGAGTGCAGCGACGTTTCGCGCAGGTAGGTGTTGACCTCGTCCTTACTGGTCCCGTCGGCCAGGGTCAGGTTGAGGATAGCGATCGAGACATCGGGGGTCGGCACGCGGATGGAGCTGCCGGTCAGTTTGCCCTCGAGCTCGGGGAGCGCCTTCGCGACGGCCTTCGCCGCACCGGTCTCGGTGATGACCATGTTCAACGCCGCCGAACGGCCACGCCGGTCACCCTGGTGGAAGTTGTCGATCAGGTTCTGGTCATTGGTGAACGAGTGCACCGTCTCCACATGCCCGTGCACCACACCGAACCGGTCATTGATGGCCTTCAACACGGGGGTGATGGCGTTGGTGGTGCAGGACGCGGCGGTGACGATCTGGTCCGTGGGCAGAATGGTGTTGTGGTTGATGCCATGCACAATGTTCTTCAGCGCACCCTTGCCCGGCGCCGTCAGGAGCACCCGGGCAATGCCCTTGCTCTGCAGGTGCTTGGACAGCCCTTCCTCGTCGCGCCAGCGTCCGGTGTTGTCGACCAGCAGGGCGTCCTTGATGCCGTAGGCGGTGTAGTCGACGGTGGACGGGTCGTTCGAGTAGATCACCTGGATGTGCACGCCGTTGGCGGTAATCGTGTTGGCTTCTTCGTCAATCCGGATGGTGCCCTCAAAGCTGCCATGCACCGAGTCGCGGCGGAGCAGGCTGGCCCGCTTCATCAGGTCGTTGTCGGCGCCCTTACGGACCACAATGGCGCGCAACCGCAGCCCGTGGCCACCGCCGGCCTTCTCGATCAGGAGCCGTGCCACCAGGCGGCCGATGCGCCCGAAACCATAGAGCACGACGTCGGTGCTGGTGCGTTCGTCGGCCCCGCGCTTGTCGACGACGTCGGCCAGCTCCGCGCGGAGGAAGTCCTCCAGAGAGGCGCCACCGCCGTCGGCCTTGAACTTCTGGGTCAGCCGGGCAATGTCGATGGCCGCGGCGCCCAGATCAAGGTCCACCAGGGTGCGCAGGAGCGGCGCGGTTTCCTCAAGGAACAACTCTTCCTTGCTGATCCGGCGGGCAAACCGGTGGGCTTTGAGGATGTTCATGGCCGACTTATTGATGAGGCTGCGGCCGTGGATGCTGATCACCACGTTGTTTTCGCGGTACAGCCGCCCGATGACGGGGATCATTCCCTCCGCAAGAGCCTCTCGGCTCATCCATGTGTCAAGGCATTCCGATGGGTCGCGGTGCACTGTCAATCCCTTCCTGCCGCTGGGTTCTCCAGCGTTGTGTGCGGCCCGCCGCGGACCTGGTCGAATAGGTCTGGCGCGGCTGGCTCATGCGCGCGTCCGCCCGGACGACGGCGTCGGGGGCGGGGATGGTGCGCGGGTGATAGGTCAAGAATATCGTCCCGATGCCGATTGGCGGTAAATGGTCACGGCGACGCAACGCAGCCGAAACAGCCAGCGCGCATGCTGGAGCCATGAAGCGACCCCTGTCCCATGCGGCGACGGCCGAGGGCTTCACCTTTCGGACGTACGGTCGTATTCGTCGACTTCCTGACGGAAAGAAGCGAGTGCTTTCATCAGTCGAGGCGCTGGCGTGGACCTGGGGGATGGGTGGGACAGGGCTGAGCGTAAGCCGACGAGGGCCTGGGCCAGGGGTGGGCAGTGCGGACAGTGTCTGAGGTGCGCTTCGATATGCCGCTGAGTTTCGTCGGCGAGGGTCCCCTCAAGGTAAGGGGCTAGGGAGTCCCGGGCCTGCCGGCAGTCGGCGGTTTGTCGTTCGATCGTCCCGCTGGTCTTTGCCAGGATCTGGACCATGCGTAATCGCGCTCGCTGCAGGCGTTTATGTGCGGCTGCTTCAGAAAAGCCTCCTAGATCGGCGATCTCAGCTGCGCTCCAATCCAGACTGTCATGCAGAACGAGCATCATCCTGTCCTGTACGGGGAGTTGCGCCAGTCCGGCGCGGAGATGTTGTTCGTCCTCTGCCTGTTCAATCACGGCGAGCGGATCTGGGACCGTCATGGCCCTAAGATCCTCATTGGCTGGCATAGTCAGGGGTGCGTTCCGCCCCGCAAGGTCTTTACTACGGTTGATCAGGATGCGGTGCAGCCACGTGGCCAACGAGGCGTCGCCGCGGTACGTGCCCTGGGCACGCCACGCCCGTTCGAGAGTGTCCTGAACCAGGTCGTCGGCGTCGATGCCTTTCGGCGCAGTCCGTTGCGCCAATCGTCGAAGGCGCGGCATTTCGGCGCTAAGCGCGGTAAGAAATTCTTCGGATGACAGCATTGCCGCACGCTCCTACGTCCAGTTCCGCTCGATGAACCGTCTAACAGAGTATCCGCGAAGGACAGAGGAAAGGAAAGACGATGGAATTCGTGAAGTTTATGCGCAGCAGCAGCGGTCGAATCCTGCGCATCACGGCTGGAGTGGTACTGGCCCTGGTGGGTGTTTTTGCCGTGGAGGGTGCCGGCGGGATAGCCCTGGTGCTGGTCGGTTTCGTAATGATCGCGGCTGGGGTGGTCAACTTTTGCCTGCTCGGACCGCTGTTCCACACCGATGTGTGGGGCAATCCAAAGCGGACATCTGAGCGCGCCTAATGTCCGCGGCTTGCGCCAAGATAGCTGGCTGAATCAGCGAAGTGACGGGCCGGAGCAGGGTGGCTGACGCCAACCACCCGAGCGGCGGCCCGGATCTGTGCCCCGTTGAGACCAGCTGATTTGACTAGGTTCGGTCCTGCACCGATGAGCGCCAGTTCCAGATGCGCAATACTGACTCAATGAATCAGACCAACTCGGTAACCCTGCGCTTCCTCGCTGCTCCCACCGACCTAGGACACAGTGGTTCCGTCGACGCCGGGACGGTGCTGGAATGGGTGGATAAGGCAGCCTACGCTGCCGCCGTCGGGTGGGCGAAAAGTTACTGTGTCACCGCGTACGTCGGCAATATCCACTTCGCTGATCCGGTGAATGTGGGCGACATGGTGGAGGTCGAGGCAACCATTGTGTACACCGGGCGGTCGTCGCTGCACATCCAGACCATGGTGTCCTCCGGTGACGTCAAAGGCGGCGACGCGTCAATGCGCAGCCAATGCCTGGTGATTTTCGTAGCGGTCGGACCGGATGGCAAGCCTGTTCCGGTACCACCGTACGAACCGTCAACCCCCGAAGAGGTCAGCCGCCGGGACGCGGCGAAGGCCCGGATCGCTGTGCGCGAGGAAATTGTCGAGGCGATGCGCGGACAGGTCTACACCGACGAAGGGACCGCCGAAAAAGTTACCCTACGGTTCCTCGCGGCGCCCACCGACGTGAACTGGGGTGGCAAAGTGCACGGCGGCACGGTGATGGATTGGATCGATGAGGCCGCCTACGTCTGTTCGGCTCGGTACTGCGGCCAGGACACCGTGGCGGTGTTCTCCGGTGGGGTGCGGTTCTATCGGCCGCTGCTGATCGGGGACGTGGTGGAGGTGGAAGCCCGCCTGGTCTATACGGGCAACAAGGGAATGCACATCGCCGTCCACGTCAGGTCCGGAAAACCGACCGACGAGGAGATGAATCTGACCACCTACTGCCTCACCGTGATGGTGGCCAGGGATGCGAACGGCACAGCTGTGGCCGTCCCGGGGTGGATACCCCGGTCCGAAGAGGACCGCCGACTTGAGGCGCATGCGCGGGAGCTGCTGGAAATCCGGGGGCGCGCGCCGGGGAACCGGCTGCCCAACCACCTGACCCGTTAGGGGCAGGGCTTCCAGGTCTTCCCACCGGGGGCGTAACACCGGGGACCGGTATAACCCGGGAAGGGCTCCTGCGCCGGCGGTGGAGGCTGCACGACCGGAGGGGCAGGCTGCGGAGCTGGCGGAACGTAGGGCGCAGGTGCGGGCGGAACGTAGGGCGCAGGAAGGTTTCGGACGCGCTCCCGTTCGGCTTCGGCGAGCCTTTCAGCTTCCAAAGCGGCAGCCTCGGCTGCCAGACGATCCGCTTCGGCCCGCTCGGCCGCCTCTTTTCGTTCCTGCTCAGCCACTGCTGCAGCTGCTGCCCGTTCTTTCTGCTCCGCCGCCACACGGGCTGCCTCCGCCTTCTTCGCTGCAGCGTCTGCCCTGGCCTGTGCTTCCTCAGACTTAAGCGTCTCGGCCTCCGCTTCAATTGAGGCAAGCCTCGATTCCCCGGAATCGATCGTTGCCGACAGCCCGGACAGGAGAGAAACTCCGGCGGCCGTCGAATGCGCGAGCCAGCGAACTGATTGTTCACCCGCTTTCAGAGCGCTATGCAGGGCCTTGGCTGCGACCAGGGCCGCAGCCAGGCTCCCGACCGTCGCCGCGGCTGCCGCGGCTGTTGCCCCGGCGGG
>NZ_ALPM01000122.1:4654-12436 GCF_000294595.1 Arthrobacter sp. TB 23
CGGTGACGGCCGCCGCAGCCTGCTCAATTTCGGCCGGGACAGTGCACTCCGCCGAAGGATCATAAAGACCCGTTTCGTTGGCGGTGGCCTCAGCCTGAGCGTCCCGAACGACGTCGAAATACTTGCTGTTCGGTTCGAAGAGGACTGCTATGCCCAGCCCCTGACGGGCAATCTCCGCATTGACCAATGTGCCGTCCTCTAAGGCGACGGCAGCTAGCACACGGTCGTATTGGTCGGTCCTTTCGACGTCGAAGTCCAGGCCCACCGTGGTGCCAGGTGGCAACATGCTCTCCAGGAAGGCCGTCGCTTCAGGGCCGAGACACTCTATCGCCTTATCTGGGTGCTTTGTCTCAGGGGTGTCTACGTTGAGGAGCCGGACCCTCTGGTCTTCACCTTCGAAGTTGATGACCAATGTGTCACCGTCGATGACCCGGACCACCTCGCCGGTTTGGGCGTCTGCGCTCGCGGTACCGCACCCCGCCACTCCTGCAACGACAGACACCGCCAGGATGACTGCTGTTGAATAACGACGACGCTTCCGAGCGAAAAATCCCGACGACGGGCTGGTTTCCTGCATTGATTCCCCAAATTACTAAGACCGTTACCACCTATGACCAACTGATCATACGGTCACCCGGCGACGAATTCGGCGGACAGGGAAGGACGCAGCTGCGGATTGGGCGCCCGATCTGTTGGTCCATCGCCAAGCTCTAACGCAGGAAACGAATCGGCCGATAGTCATACCCGACATCGACGCCACAGACAGGACCCAGTAATGCCGCACGACCAAGTACCGGGGTCAGTCCAACCCGCAGTGAAACCCATGCTTCCACCCCCGGATGCACCTCCAGGGGTGTCGAAGTCCGGGCCCAACCGATCGCCGGCACCGGACCGGAAACCGCTTGTCTTCGGTCTCACTGGATTGGTGATTGGCATGGCAATCGGCTCGGTCCTGTCCTACGGCGTTCTGTCGCTGCCTTCCAGCCCAAGCGCCGAACCCGCCGAGACCTTTGCTTCAAGCCCGATCGACGATGCGGTGTCAGCGTGCGGAGTCGATGGAACTGAAGGCGTGCAAGTCGGAGATGAGGGACGGAGTATCTCGATAAGTACCGAAGGCGCTGAGTCTTCGGGGGCACCCTATGCTGCGCTCGTTTGTGTCCTGGATGAACTTGAAGTTTCGGACAGCATCGTGTCTCGGATGGACAGCACCCGCGCACTCGACGGCAATCTATCTGGGGAGTGGGGCGACTTTTCGGCGTCCTGGGGGTACCACCCCGACAGCGGCATGAATGTCGTCATTGAAATAGCTGACCAACGCTAACTTGGGAGAATCACAGTCAATGTCCATCAGCGAAGCGAAGCGGACGAAGAGTCCTCTGAATCTATCTCGCCGCACCACACGGATTGCCGCGGGAGTATTGGGTGTAGGTCTCTTTGGGGGAGGGATCGCACTAGGCACGGTCCTGCCCGACCCAAAATCGAGTGACGATTACCTTTCTCTGGCGCTGCAGTCCGAAGAGTTGGAAGCTGAACGGGACTCGTTGCAGTCGCGGTATTCGGACATGAAGACCGGGTTCGAGAAGTTGTCTAGTGAAGTAGAGGGCAACGACGCAGAGTTGCAGGAAGCCTTGACGGCAGTTGAGCAGCGCGAGGCCGAAGTTGAGACCCTGCGGGGCGAGGTGGAAGTTGCAGCTGACGCGGTTAAGGCGCGGGAAGACGCTGTGTCCGGCGCGGAGGAAGAAAAGGCGGCAAACACGATTGCGGAAGGTACGTGGACGGTCGGCGTTGACGTGGAGCCGGGTGCCTATCGAACAACCGAGAACGTTGGCTCGAAGTGCTACTGGGGTATTTACACCTCGGGGACCAACGGCGATGACATTCAGGCAAATGATATTCCTGGAGGCGGGAGACCGACTGTAACCCTGTCGGAGGGGCAAGATTTCGAAACGGCGCGGTGTGGGTCGTGGGAACGGCAATAGCGGCGGTCACTCCTGGAATCCTCTTCGGGTGGTGAAGCGCGGCCTTTTGTCCTGATTCCTATGCCATCATCAGGTGATGGCGTTTCCTATCCCATTCCCGCAAGAGCTCCGCAGCGAATATCTCTTGCTCCGATGCCTGACAGAAGAAGACTGGCAGTTGGAATACGACTTGAGCCGGGTTTCAGATGTTCCCCAGTGGACCTACTATCCGCTGAATCTCGAGGAACAAGCTGCCCGCAGCCGGATAGTCCGAACCCAGGAACGTCACAGGAGTCAGCTTGCTGCCCGGTATGCGATAGTAATCGATGGCTCGGCGGTGGGGACGGTTGGGATGGGATGGTGCGATGGCGGCGAACCGGAAGTCTTCTATGCCCTGAAGCCCGTCGCCCGAGGCTGTGGGACAGCGACCGAATCTGTTCAACTCGTGGCAACTTGGCTTTTCGACAATGGCTTTCCAACGGTGGCTTTGGAAATTGTCTCAGGCAACACCGCAAGTGAAAGAGTCGCCGAGCGTGCGGGATTTCGGCAGACGGCCTCTTACCGGGGATCTCAGGGAGGAGTCTCAGTGCAGGTCAACCGATGGCTTCGGCACAAGGGGGCCACGTGCGGCCTTTAGCGACCGACCGTTTGCTGCTCCGAATGTGGGAGCCAACCGACGCTGAATTTGTTTACGACCTTTACTCCCGTTGGGAGGTCCAACGCTTTATCGGGTTGGTTCCACGGGTAATGGAGGGCCGATCCGAGGCTGACAGGCTGATCGAGAAATGCCGGGGCTTCCACCATCCTGTCCAGGGGTTTTGGGCGGTGGAGCGAGTAAAGGATTCCCAATTGGTTGGGACCATCCTGTTGAAGGGGATTCCTGCATCGGGTGAGGCGCCGCTCCAACTATCAGGTGACACGGAAATTGGGTGGCATTTCCATCCGGATTATTGGGGGAAGGGATACGCAACCGAAGCAGCGTCAGCTGTGCTGGCACATGGTTTCAGCGCAGGCCTGGACCGGGTGATCGCAGTAACCTCGGCTGCGAACACAGCATCTCAAAGCGTGTGTAGGCGTATCGGGATGAAGCATCAGGGGGCAACGAAAGACTATTACAACGCAATGTGTGAGTTGTACCTGGCAGAGGCTGCCAGCTGGCTAGCCTAGGGCCGAGTCCGCATATTCTGGCGGCCACACGACACCGAAACGCTCGAACACGATCTCTTCGCTTTCCGACCAGCGCCGACCCTGGGCTGCTGCTACCCGGGTCCAGTACCGGCGGTGTTCACGCCGCCAACTCTCCAGGCTTAGATCGTCCTCGCCTTCGTCGATGGCGAACGCGGCATCTGCACTGGCGAAATCACCGATGCGGAGTTCCAGGCTGCGAATGATGATGCGAGGAGTTCCATCTCCAGCGCAGGCAATCCAATGGGATCCGATGCGGGGCACCTGATCACCTCGAGAGATGAAATCACGAACCAGCTCCGCCGTCGCCCGCTTCCGTCCGCTGAGGACGAGGGCTAGCAGCTCATCCGCTAGTCGACGGGTGTCACCGAAGTGTTCGACAGTGTATTCGGGCGACGCTGCTACTGCCTCGGGATGAGCGGCGGAATAGTCCTGCCACATCCGAATGCCTGCATGCGTGTCGATGGGGTCAACAGATTGAGATTCCACCACCCCATGGTGTCAGAAGTCGCGCCGCAGGCCGACGAGTGTGAGGCGCCGCGTGGCTTAAGTATCCGGCCGGATGGCGGCTTGTCTGTAACACTGGGCCCATGACACAGGAACCAATGGGGTGGCAAGAAGTCCGAACTGCAGGATCGCTTATCCGGGTCAGCCTGTCTGAACCGGTCGCGGTTGTCCGCCGAAGTGGCGAACCAGACCTGATAGTCACCTGGCCCGACCTCCCGGTCTGACGGGTGTCAATCAGGAGCGTGCCGCAGCCAGCACTCCCAGCGTCGCCACCCCGGCCATGGCCAGTGCCATTGCCGGATACCCTCCGAGGAGCCCTGCAAGGAGAGGTCCAGCCGCAGGAGCCAGGGCACCGACGGCTGTCACCGGCGCCACAAATACGCCCTGCACCGCCCCGAAGTTCGACGTGCCCCACCGGTCCGCGACGGCTGTCGCTTGCAGCAGGGTGATACACCCGCGGACCGCGCCGGTCAGGACTGTAACCCCGATGAGGACGAACGCCGGACCGGGCAGCAACCCCAGCAACCAGAGGCAGGTAGCCCCCGCCGCCAACAGGAGCACAGCCCGCCGCACCGGGTTGGACCGGCCAGGCAGCACAGCAAAGAACAACCGGCCGATCACCTGGCCCACGCCGATCAGGCTGAAGGCGAGTACCGCGGTCCGGTAATCAAAACCCAGCTCCAGCAGTAGGGGAATCAGGTTGAAGGTCACCGCGAATAGGGCGAGGGTCGCCGCGGCAACCGCCACCTGCAGCATGATGAACCGGCGGCTGCGGGTTGTCGTACGGACGTTTTTCGTGACCGCCTGCCGTGATTGCGCCGGTGACGGAACCGTCCAGTGGGCATTCAGGAAAAACCAGTGGAGCGGGAGGGTGACCACCGCCAGGACACCCGCGAGCGCTAGATAGGCGGACCGCCAGCCGATGCTCTCGATCAGCAGTGCCGTAAGGGGGGCATAGATGGGGGACGCGAACCCGGCGACGAGTGTCAGGGTGGTCAAGGCTTTCACTCGGGCCGGTCCATACCAGCGGGTCAAAACCACGAACGCCGGCTGATAGAACACCGCAGCCTGGGCCAGACCTGCCACCAGCCAAGCGGCGACAAACACCGGCAGATTAGGGGCTGCCGCTACCAGCAGCAACGCCGCGACGCCGATCAGACTGCCGGTCACCATCAGGCGCCGCGGCCCCGTCTGGTCCAGCAACCGACCCACCCAGATCCCCACCACCGCTGAAACGATCAGACCGGCGGAGAAGGCGGCGGTGATCGCCGCAGCACTCCACCCGGTGTCCCGAGCGATGGGTACCACTGCCACGGGCAATGAATAGTACAACAGCCCCCAACTCGTGGTCTGAGCGATACACATTGCGGCAAGCCCACCCCGGGGGCGGTTTTCTGTCTCCTGCGTCACCGGGCTACCCGCCGCGCTCGTCGGCCACTGGTTCGATCAGGTCCGCCCAGAGAGAGGTGCCGCTGCCATCGGGTGCCTCCCGCAGCAGGAGCCTTCCGGTGGATTCAAGGTGGCGGCGCATCGCGGAACCTGCGGCCACGGGGTCGCCGTCGTCGATGGCGTCCAGAATGGGCCGGTGCTCCCGGTAGACATCCTCCAGGGAACGGGATTTCTTGATCGTGGAAGCGCCAACCAGCCGGGTGGCGTCGCGCAGGTTCTCGATAATCCGGGCGGCGTGGGCATTGCCGGCGAGATCCAGCAGCAACCCATGCAGCCGCTGATCATGCAGCATGAACGCGGATTCGTCGCCCGCGAGGACAGCCGCCTGCATTGCCGAGTGTTCGTCATGCAACGCGGAGCGGTCGGCGTCGGTGGCCCGGACCGCCGCCCGCTCCGCTGCGGGGACCTCCAGGGCAAGCCGGACGGCGATGATCTCGGTCAGCTCCCGCGCTCCCGGCAGCACCACGCGGAAACCACGGTTGCGTTCGAAGGCCACCATCCCGGTTTCCGCCAACCGGAGCAGCGCATCGCGGACCGGGCTGCGGGAGACGCCCAACTCATCCGCCAACCGGTAGACGGAATACAGCTCACCGGGGACGAAGCTGCCGTTCCGGATCCCCTCCCGCACGGCCTCAATGGTCCGCTCGGTCAGGGACGGCGGCCGGGCGGCGGGGACGTGGGCGTCGTCGACGGCGGGTGACATGACTCCAAGAGTAGTGCGAGTTGCAGGGGGTGGTCAGTTCACGGATTAGGCAGCGTCAGACCGGCTGTGCCAGCCCGCTCCTGACACACGTCGCCACGCGCGCCCGACACGGGCGGAGGCACGGGCCGGCGTCCGGCCGCGACCCACTCAGCAGGCGGGCGACGGCGTCGTCGTACCGCGATAGCGCGATCTCAGCGATCGCGGGGCTCGGGAGCAGGGGAGCGCTGACGACGTCGGCCCCGGCCTTCGCGAGCTGGTCATGGAAGAACCCGGGCGCGAGGAGGTAGGACGCCAGCGCAACCGGCGAAGAGGGGGTGCCTTCGCGGCAGGCCGCGACGGCGTCAGGCACGGAGGGCGAGGCTTTCGCGCCGAACCCGGGGCGCACCGGGCCGGTCCTGAGTTCCGCGAGGCTCGCCTGAACTTCGGCGACGTCCTCGGCAGCGCAGGCATCGGAGGAGCCTGCTGCGGACAGGACGACGTCGTCGCCCTCGGCCACACCGGCTTCCACCAATCGCTGCTGCAGCACCCGCGCCAGGCGTGGATCCGGGCCGAGCGGAAGCGCCGATACGGTCCCCGGTCGGCTCGCCGCCGCCCGGGCAATGTCCACCTTCACGTGATAGCCGACCGACAGCAGCAACGGCACGATCACGGCGGGACGGTTCGGTGGAAGCGCGGCGACTACGTCCACCAGATCGGGATCCTGCACGTCGACGTAGGCCTCAAGAACGTCAAGCTCAGGACGCAGTGCAGAGATCTCGGCCCGGACCGCGTTGATCTCGCGGCGCCCCTGGGCGTTGTCCGTGCCGTGCGCGCAGGCGATGAGGACCGGTGCGCCCACGTCCGTCAGATGCGAAGTCATGCCAGCCATTGAAGCACTGATTGAACTCTTACCGCCCGCTCAGGCGCGAAACCCGACCTCGATGAAGAGTTCCACCACCCCATCGACGCACCGCACCGGATACGTCCTGAGCCCCTGGCCGCCGGAGATCGAGGCACCGGTGGCCAGGTCGTACACCTCCTTGTGAAGAGGCGAGGCGACCGTCGGTGCGGCACCGCGAGACCCTATGATGCCGCGGGCCATCACGGCTGCGCCAGTTCGTGGATCGATATTTCCGACGGCGTGGAGCCGGTCACCAGGCAGCCGGAACAGGGCAACCTGGACCGTTCCGACCAGCGCCGCCTCCCCCCAGCATTCCTCAAGGTCGTCGAGACGGCAGACCTGTTCCCAGGCCAGCTCGACGGCGGCCTCCGAGATGGCGGGACGGTGCAGGATGAGCTCGGTCATGACGTTCTCCTCGATCGCGGATGGTGCACTGGGGACAACGCTAGGCTGCGGACATGTCGCCCACGTCCCGGGTTCGTTGCGCCCGCGTAACGACCACCTCACAGGTCAGCGGCCGCTCCGTGAGTCGATTGTTAACGTTGCGATACATTCACGACACATAAGCGACACTCCCCCCTCATACTGTGGAGCGAAAGACGGGACCGCCTGGTCCTGACGGGAGGCACCACATGAGCGAGACCCGATCATCCCGGCCCGCTGAGGATGCCACCACACCGCAGGAGCGGCGCGTTGTCGTCATCGGCGGTGGGCCAGCGGCGCACCGCTTCGTCGAAGCGCTCTGGCGACGTGGCACTGACGGCCTGCACCTCACTGTCCTGACGGAGGAGGCCCATGCTCCGTATGACCGGGTGGCGCTGAGCCGGCGACTGATCGACGACGTCGACCTCAGCCTCGGCGAGTCCATCATGTGGCGTGAACCCGCCATCGACCTCGTCACCGGCGAGCGCGCCATCCACCTGGACCTTGACGCCCAAAGCGTGATGAGTGCCTCCGGCACGCGCTACCCCTACGACGACGTTGTCCTCGCCACCGGATCGGAAGCCGTCCGGCTGCCTCTGCCGGGCGGCGAGCACGCAGCGGTGTACCGCACGGTCGATGACATGCACTGGCTCCGCTCGGAGACGGCACGGCTCGCC
>NZ_ALPM01000122.1:12445-18638 GCF_000294595.1 Arthrobacter sp. TB 23
ATCTCGGGAGGGCGCCGCGCGCCGTCGTCATTGGCGGCGGCCTTCTCGGCCTTGAAGCTGCGGGAGGCCTTCAGCAACTCGGCGCTGAGTCGACCGTCGTCAACAGGGCGGGGTGGCTGATGAACGCGCAACTCGATCAGGGCGGGGGCCAGGCGCTCGGTCGCCTCATCGCGGGAAAGGGGTTGGGGATCAACTGCGGTGGCGCGCCGACCGGCATCACCACCGACGACGGCCGCGTCACCGGCGTGACCCTGAGCGACGGCACCGCCCTCCCCGCCGATCTCGTGGTTTTCTCGGTCGGCATCCGGCCCCGTGATGAGCTTGCTCGGGAGGCCGGCCTCGACGTGGCACCCCGCGGCGGAATCGTCATCAGCGACGCCTGCAAGACGGCCCGGCCTGGAGTCTGGGCGATCGGTGAGGTGGCGAGCTACGAGGGGGTCAGCATGGGGCTGGTCGCGCCAGCGAACGCGATGGCCGAGGTCTGCGCGGACGGCATCCTGGGCGGGCTGTCCACCTTCCCCGGTTTCGACACCGCCACCAAGCTGAAGCTCTCCGGCGTCGAGGTCGCGAGTTTCGGGGACGCGCTCGCGGAGTCGGAAGGCAGCCTCGAAATTGTTTACGCCGACCCCGCCCGGGGTCTCTACCAGAAGCTCGTGGTCACCGACGATGCCCGGACCCTGCTCGGCGGCATCTTTGTAGGGGACGCGGCACCCTACTCGGCGCTTCGGCCGCTGCTTGGCCGCGAACTCCCCGCCGAGCCGGGCGCCTATCTTTCCTCGGCCGGCACGGGCGACGCCCCACCGTCGGAGCTGCCCGACGACGTCGTCCTCTGCTCCTGCAACAACATCACCGCAGGGACGTGCCGCTCAGCGGTGCACGGTCTGGACGCCAACGGTGAGGCGACCGACCCAGCGCTGGACATGCCCTCACTCAAAGCGTGTTCCCGTGCAGGAACCCAGTGCGGATCCTGCGTGCCAATGCTCAAAAAGCTGCTCGACGCCGAGCTCACCAAGGCGGGCCGTACCGTTTCGAAGGGCATCTGCGAACATTTCGCGATGTCGCGGCCCGAGCTGTTCGAAGCCATCCAGGCTCTTGATCTGGCGTCTTTCCAGGACATCATCCTCCGCTTTGGGGCGACCGACGAGGCGAAAACCGGGCACGGCTGCGACATCTGCAAACCGGCCATCGGTTCCATCCTCGCCACACAGCGCGGGGAGTACGTGCTCGACGGCGGCCGCGGCACCCTGCAGGATACCAACGACCGTGCACTCGCCAACATGCAGCGTAACGGCACCTACTCGGTGGTGCCGCGGATTCCCGGCGGAGAAATCACGCCGCAGAAGCTCGCCGTCATCGCGCAGGTCGCCGAGCAGTTCGGTCTGTACGTCAAGCTCACCGGCGCCCTGCGGATCGACCTGTTTGGGGCCCGGCTGGAGCAGCTACCGGAGATCTGGAAGATTCTCGTGGAGGCGGGGTTCGAGTCCGGGCAGGCCTACGGCAAGGCCCTGCGGAACGTGAAGTCCTGCGTCGGGTCCACCTGGTGCCGGTTCGGGGTGCAGGACTCGGTGGCCATGGCGATCAACCTCGAACTCCGGTACCGCGGGCTACGCGCGCCGCACAAGTTCAAGATGGGGGTCTCCGGGTGCGCCCGCGAGTGCGCCGAAGCCCGCGGCAAGGACGTGGGTGTCATTGCGACCGACCAGGGGTGGAACCTCTACGTCGGCGGCAACGGCGGCTTCCAGCCCGCCCACGCCCAATTGCTCGCCCAGGACCTTGACGACGCAACGTTGATCCAGTACATCGACCGTTACCTCATGTACTATATTCGCACCGCGGACCGCATGCAGCGGACTGCCCGCTGGATGGACGATCTCGACGGCGGTCTCGAGCACGTGCGCGACGTCGTCATCAACGATTCCCTCGGCATCGCCGCCGACCTCGAAACCGCGATGGCCCGCCATGTGGAGCACTACGAAGACGAGTGGGCGGCGACGCTTAACAACCCTGACCGGCTCCGGCGTTTCAGGTCCTTCGTCAACGCGCCGGACGCCGCAGACCAGTCGATCGTCCTCGTCGAGGAGCGCGGCCAGCGGCGCCCGGCCACCCCGGCAGAGATTGAGGCCGGCGCAGGACGCGTCAGCCTCGGGGCGGAGATCCCCGTCCGCGCCGCAGCAGAAACCGTGGAGGGCTGAGCCGTGCATCTCGATATTGATCTGTCTGGACGCCGCGTGGTGGTCATCGGAAGTGAGCGGGCCGCCCGCCGGGCCCTCGCGCGGTACCGGTCCGCGGGTGCCGTCGTCGAGCGGTATCCCAATCCTGGCGACTGCACAGCACCCGTGCTCGAGGGTGTTGCACTCGTCGTTGTCGTGGAGGGGGNNGCCCGCAGCCGCGGCGCCCACCGCTGGCCCGAACCCGTGCGGCGATGCACTCCGGGTGCGGTGCCGCAGCGCTGGCGCGCTCCTCACCCGGGAGGCAGCACCGTCGGATACCGGCCATGTGACTTTGATCGGTGGTGGACCCGGCGCGTTGGGGCTGCTGACGCTCGACGCCGCGGCAGCCCTCCGGGAGGCCGACGTGGTGCTGTACGACCGGCTGGCTCCCGCCGAGGCCCTCGCCGAGTTTGCTCCGGCCGCGGAACTGCTCGACGTCGGGAAACTGCCAGGCCATCACCGGGTGCCGCAGACCGAGATCAACGACCTCCTCGTCAGTCGTGCCCGTGCGGGACGGCACGTGGTCCGGTTAAAGGGCGGCGACCCTTTCGTGTTTGGGCGCGGCAGCGAAGAGCTGGCGGCCTGCCTTGAGGCGCAGATCCTCTGCCGGGTGGTCCCCGGCGTGAGCTCGGCGATTTCGGTGCCCGCCGCCGCGGGCATCCCGGTCACACATCGCGGGGTCAGCCACCTGTTCACTGTGGTGTCCGGGCACGCTCCCTTGACTGATGAGGAACATGAGCATCTCGCGGGGCTGGGCGGCACGATTGTGGTCCTCATGGGGGTCTCGACGCTTCCGCAGCTGGTGGCCGGACTCGACCGGGCCGGAATGCGGCAGGACATGCCGGTAGCCGTCGTCGAACGCGGGTATAGCCCATCCCAGCGGACGACGGCGGGTACCCTCTCAACGATCGTCACGGCCGCTGGCGTCAGCCGGTGCCAGTCACCCGCAGTCCTTGTGATCGGTGAGGTGGTGCGTGTCGGACTCGAACTGCAGGGCGGCGCCGCGCACCTGGCGCACCTGACCGAATCCCTGGCATCGTGACCGGGGCGATCCGCATGGATGGAGCCAGCAAACAACTCGCGGGCTTCCGCATCGGGGTGACCTCCGACCGCCGCTCGGGTGACCTCATCGATGCCCTCGAACGACGCGGCGCTACGGTGTTCCATGCCCCGGCGCTGAAGATCGCTCCGATCGCTGAGGATTTGGCGTTACTGACGGACACCGCAGCCATGGTGGCCGCGCGCCCTGACCTGTTCATCATCACAACCGCCTACGGGATGCGCCGCTGGTTCGAGGCCGCGGACGCCGCCGGGCTGGGCGACGACCTCCTTGAGGTGCTGGGGGATGGCCGTATCTACGTCCGCGGGCCCAAAGCCAGGGGAGCGGTGCGCGCAGCGGGGCTGGATGACGAGGGCATCAGTTCCGATGAGACCACGGCGACCCTCGTCGACCAGTTGCTGGAGCAGGATCTCTCGGGACTGACCATTGGCGTTCAACTGCACGCGTATGCCGACGCCCATCAGCTGGACCGGCTGCAGGCCGCCGGCGCTACCCTGCTGACGGTCACGCCCTATCGCTGGGTTAAACCCGAGGGCTCCGAACGGTTGCCCCGCCTGATTGAGGCCATCTGCACCGGCCAGCTGGATTGTGTAACCTTCACCAGCGCGCCGGCCGTTGACGCCTTGTTCAGCACGGCCGCGGAGCAGGGCCTTCAGGCGGAACTGGTGCAGCGATTTCGCACCACCGTCCTGACTGCCGCCGTGGGACCGGTCACCGCGCAGCCGCTGATCGAGGCGGGAATTGAGCCGCTCGTGCCGGAACGCTTCCGGATGGGTGCACTGATCCGCCTGGTCTGCGACCACCTTTCGGAAAATTACGTGGAACAGCTGAGCACCTCGTCCGGGTGCGTCGAGGTGCGGGGCCGGGCCGTCCGGGTGGATGAGGTGGAGGTGGACCTCGCCCCGGCGCAACTCGTCCTCTTCAAGGCCCTCGTTTCCGCGCGAGGTGCTGTCCTCGGCCGTGACGCCCTGGTGGAACTCCTGGCCCGAACCGGCGCCAGCCACGCACTGGACATGAATGTGAACCGCCTGCGGAAATCCCTGCCCGATCCTGCCCTGATCGAAACAGTGGTCAAACGCGGGTACCGGTTACACATCTAGACCGCCACGGCGAAGTGCTGCTCGATCACGGCCTTGATGTCTTCGTGGCATCCGCCGCATCCCGTTCCCGCCCTGGTGCTGGCCGAGACATCGGGGACAGACGTGCAGCCGTTCACCACTGAATCCGCCACCGCGCCCCGGGTGACGCCCGCACAACGGCAGAGTGTCGCGTCGGGTCCGGAAGGAATCGCCGCCACAACTCCCTCGGCGCTGTCGAGCCGCAGCAGGCTGGAGCGGTCGGCCGGGAGCTCACTACCGCGTTCAAAAAGCAGGACCAGTTCCGCGCCGGTTCGTGGCATCCCCACGCAGACCAGACCCGTCAGGACACCGTCGCGGGTAACTATTTTCACGTAGCGTCCGTGCCCCGGGTCTGCCCAGACGGCCACGGCCAGCCCCGGCTGAACGGCCCAGGGATCCGCGTCCGTCTCGCCCGCCGTCACGGCGTCCACGCCGCGGGCCTTCAACACCAGGACGGCGTCGCGTCGCTCGGGAAGCCCGACAACGGAGGCTGGAACACCAGCGAATTCAGCAGCCCACGCCATGCCGAGGTAGTCCGCCTGCTGCCAGCCGGGACCGATCAACCCCTGTGGGGCGGTGTCCTCCGTGCAGGCGGGGCAGGAACTGTCCCGGCAGCGCACCTCGGCGCAATCCCCGATCGCCCAGATACCCTCCGCATTGACCGCGCGCAACGTGTGATCGACCAGCACGCCATCGGCGACGTCGAGGCCACACTCCTCGGCGAGTTCGGTCCGCGGCCGCACACCACACGCGAGGACCAGTCTGCCACCGTCGATCCTCGTCCCGTCCGCGAGGTCCAGGCCAGCGAATCGGCCGTCCGCGAGGTGTACCCCGGTCGAGGTGCCGGCGACGACGGCGATGCCTGCGTTACGCAGCGCCGCCGCGAGAACCAAAGCCCCTTCACCCAGAAGCCGTTCCATCGGGGAGCGGCCATGATGCACGAGGGTGACCCGGCCGCCCTCCTCGGCGGCGGCAATCGCCGCCTCGATGCCGAGGATACCGCCGCCCAGCACCACGATGCGTTCCCGGGAGGCCAGAGCGGTTGCCACGGCGCGGGCATCGTCGAGGTCGCGCAGGAAACCGACCCCTGCGGGTAACGCCTGTGATCCGCCGTCGTCCATGCCCTCGAGGCACGGCAGGATGGGCCGCGAACCGGTCGCGAAAACCAGCCGGTGATAGGTGATCACCTCTCCGTCGTCGAGCAGTACCTGCCGGGCGGGGCGGTCCACCTGAGCTACCCGGGTGTCGAGACGAACATCGACGCCCAGGGCCATCAACGCCGCCGGGTCGGCCAACCCGATGGCGGCCTCACGGCTACGGCCGACGGCCACATCGGCGACGAGCACCCGGTTGTAGGCGGCCTCCTTCTCCTGGCCGATGACCGTTACGGCGACCTTTCCAGCGGCGACGAGAGGCTCAAGATGTTCAACGAGCCGGGCCGCGACCGGGCCGAAACCCACGATGACAATCCGCTCCGGAGCGCCGGACTCAGGGTTACTCATGCGTTGACCTCCAGCTTGTCTGCCAATGACCGGGACGGGTGGGCGGACAGAGCCGCTACTCGTACCGGGGTTGTCTTGAACTCCGGCATGCCGGAGATGGGGTCGGTCGCGCTGCCCGTGAGTCGGTTCGCGCTGCCTGCCTCCGCGTAGTGGAACGCGAGGAACACTGTGTCCTGCCGGATGTCGGCCGTCAGATCGGCCAGAGCGTGGGCTTCGCCGTTCTCACTCGTGACGACCACACGATCATCCTGGGCAATACCGAGGCCATCAGCCGTGACGGGATGAAGTTGCAGCCGCGGCTCG
>NZ_ALPM01000122.1:18647-80718 GCF_000294595.1 Arthrobacter sp. TB 23
CGGACACCCGCCGCGTCTGGGTGCCGGACTGGTAGTGCTCAAGGAGACGGCCGGTCGCGAGGAGCAGCGGCGCGGGAACATTGGAGCCGATCGTTGCGGCCTGCGGAGCGACCCGGACCAGGGCGGCGCGGCCGCCCGGATGCGCGAATGCATCGAGGAAGAGCCGGGGCGTGCCGGTGCCCCCCATCGGGTAGGGCCAGTAGGCAGCTGTCCCGCCGTCGAGCAGATCGTAGTCAAGCCCTGAGTAGTCGGCCAAGCCACCGGCGCTGGCACGGGCGAGCTCGTTGAACATCGTCTCGGGGTCCTCACTGAACAGCGAAGGGGCCTCCAGGAGCCGCGCGAGTTCCTGCATGATCCAGAGCTCACTGCGGGCACTTTCCGGAGGTGCCACGGCCGCCCTGCGGCGGAGGACGCGGCCCTCAAGATTGGTGATAGTGCCCTCTTCCTCGGCCCACTGCAGGACCGGAAGGACGACGTCGGCCAGCGCGGCGGTCTCGGACAGGAAAAAGTCGGAAACGACGAGCAGGTCCAGTGAGCGCAGACCGTCGATGACCGTCGTCGCGTTCGGCGCCGAGACGGCAATGTTTGCCCCGTGCACGAAGAGGCACCTGACGCCGTCCGGGCGGCCCAGTGCAGCGAGGAGTTCGACGGCGGGAAGTCCCGGCCCGGGGATCGCATCCTCGGGCACTCCCCACACGTTGGCGATGTGGGCGCGGCCGGCCGGGTCGGTGATCTTCCGGTAGCCGGGCAACTGGTCGGCTTTCTGGCCGTGCTCGCGACCGCCCTGGCCGTTGCCCTGCCCGGTCAGCGTCCCGTAGCCGCTGTGGGAGGTGCCGGGCAGCCCGAGGAGTAGGGCGAGGTTGATGGCCGCCGTCGTGGTGTCCGTGCCATCAGCGTGTTGTTCGATGCCCCTGCCGGTGAGAATGTAGGCGCCCGGACCGCCGTCGGCTCCGCTGCGTGCGCCGCGCGCCAGCAGCCGTGCAGTCGCCCGGATGGACGCAGCAGGAACGCCCGTGAGGCTCTGAACGCGCTCGGGCCACCAGCGCGCGAGCCCGCGGGCGACGTCGTCGTACCCAATGGTCCGTTCCTCAAGGAACGCGCGGTCCTCCAGGCCCTCGGCGACCACCACGTGGGCGAGTCCGAGGAGGAGGGCGAGGTCAGTGCCGGGGGTGGGCTGCAGGTGGATGCCCTTGCCCTGGTCAGCGAGGCGGGCCGTCGCGGACCGTCGGGGGTCGACGACAACGAGCCCGCCCGCACCCCGGGCGCCGCGGAGGTGCTGCACAAAGGGCGGCATCGTGTCAGCTGCATTCGAACCGAGGAGGAGGATCACCGAGGCAGCGTCGAGGTCCTCGAGAGGGAAGGGGAGGCCGCGGTCGACGCCGAACGCCCGGTTCCCGGCTGCCGCAGCGGACGACATGCAGAACCGACCGTTGTAGTCGATGCGGGAGGTGCGCAGGGCGAGGCGGGCGAACTTGCCGAGCGTGTAGGCCTTCTCGTTGGTGAGGCCTCCGCCGCCGAACACCGCGACGGCGTCCCGTCCATGAGCAGCCTGGATGGTGCGGACGCGGTTGCTGATGAGCTGCAGGACGTCATCCCAGGGGGCCTCCCGCAGGACGCCGTCGCTGCCGCGGAGCAGCGGCGCGGTCAGGCGATCCGGGTGGCGGAGCAGGTCGGCTGCCGACCAGCCCTTCCGGCACAGGCCGCCCCTGTTGGTGGGAAAATCGCGGCCGGCGACCGTAGCCCCACCGCCGGCGGTGGACGCGCTGACAGTCATCGCGCATTGCAGTGCGCAGTAGGGGCAGTGCGTTTGCTGTCCGGGGCCGGTTTGCTCCATGGTGGTCAAACCTTGCCGAGGGTCGAGGAGCGGCGAAGGTAGAAGAACCAGGTGACGACGAGCATCAGCACATACCCGCCGACGAAACCGTAAAAGGCGAAGTCGTAACTGCCGGAGGCACCCTTCGATGCGTTGAGGACCTGCGGGATGAGGAAGCCTCCGTAGGCGCCGATCGCCGAGATGAGGCCGAGTGCTGCCGCGGATTTGCGCGCGGTGCTGACTGATTCGCGCAGGTCTGTCTGTCCTGCCACGGCTCCCCTCACCGCGAAAATTATGGGGATCATCCGGTAGGTGGCGCCATTGCCGGTTCCAGCAGCGGCGAAGAGGACGAGGAAGAGGCCGAGGAAGAGCCAGAAGTTGGCGAGCGGAAGAGTCCAGACAACCGTGAGGGCGACCGCGGCCATGACGGCGAAGGCTGCGACGGTGATCAATGCTCCGCCGAAACGATCGGCGAGGCGGCCGCCGAAGGGCCGGGCGAGGGATCCAACCAGCGGTCCGAGGAACGCCAGAGACAGGGTCACCGGTCCCATCGCGAGGGTGGAAAAGGCGGGGAACGAGTCGACGATCAGTTTCGGGAACACCCCAGCGAACCCGATGAAGGATCCGAAGGTGCCGATGTAGAGCAGGGACATGATCCAGAAGTGCGGTTCGCGAAGGGCCGCGAGGGAACCCGCAATGTCGCTTTTCGCGTTGGATAGGTTGTCCATGTACTTCCAGGCGCAGAAGGCCGCGATGAGAATTAGCGGCACCCAGAGCCAGCCGGCCAGCGGAAGGTTCAGGGTAGCGGCAGCGCCCAGCGCGACGGCGATCGGTACCACCAGCTGTGCGACGGCGGCACCCAGGTTTCCTCCGGCGGCGTTCAGGCCGAGCGCCCAGCCCTTTTCACGGGCAGGGTAGAAATAGGTGATGTTCGCCATCGAGCTGGCGAAGTTGCCACCACCAAACCCTGCCAGTGCTGCGACAGCGAGCAGCACGCCGAAGGGCGTGTCCGGGTTCGAGACGCAGACAGCCAACCCGATGGTGGGAATCAGGAGAAGCAGGGCGGAGATAACCGTCCAGTTCCTGCCGCCAAATCGCGGCACCATAAAGGTATAGGGGATCCGGAGGGTCGCCCCGACGAGAGACGGCATGGAGATCAACCAGAAGATCTGCGAGGTCGAGAGGGTGAAACCGGCTGCCGGTAGGTACACGACAACGATCGACCACAGTTGCCACACCACGAACCCGAGGAATTCGCACATGATGGACCACTGCAGGTTGCGCTTGGCAATGGACTTGCCCACAGTGTTCCACTGCGTGGTGTCCTCGGCGTCCCAGTTGTCGATCCACCGGCCGGGCCGGTGCAGGAGTGTTGGCGCGGTCGTGGCGGGTCGAGCACTCAGGTCCGCCGGTGCTGCTTCGTCAATGCTCACGGAGACCTCCAGGGTTGGTGTTCCTACTTCCCCTGACGATACGGAGCCCGCGTTTCCACTCATGGCGTGCCACGTAAACGCTCCGTGACGTTCACCTATCCGGACTGGAATGGCTTTGTGAGAACTTCTACGCCATGAATCATGGGACCCTGAATGATGAGTAACATGTTACTCATGGCAATGACGCTCACAGCACCCACCTCCCTGGTCGTTGAACTTCAGTCCAGGGGAGTCTCCGACGTGCGGATCGACGCAACGTCCCGGGCGACCTACTCATCCGACGCGTCCCTGTACCGGGTGCAGCCGACGGCGGTGGTCTTTCCCCGGCACCTCGACGAGGTCCTCGCGACGCTCGAGGTCTGCCGGGAGCGCGGCATCCCCTTCACCTCCCGCGGCGCCGGCACATCCCTGGCTGGCAACTCCATTGGCACCGGAGTGGTCATCGACTTCAGCCGCCACCTCAATAGAGTCCTGGAGTTCGACGCCGAAACCCGCACCGCCGTCGTCGAACCCGGCGCCGTCCACGCCACGCTCCAGACGGTGGCCCTAGCGAACGGGTTGCGCTTCGGCCCCGACCCGTCCACCCACACCCGCTGCACCGTCGGCGGGATGATCGGCAACAACGCCTGCGGGTCCCGCGCGCTCGCCTACGGACGCACCGCCGACAACGTGACCCACCTCGACGTGGTTACCGGGTCCGGCGCCAGGCTTTATCTCGACGCGCAGGGCACGCCGTCGTCGTCGGAGACCGACGCGCTGCGCTCGCTGGTGGCCGCAGAACTGGGCACCATCAGAACCGAACTCGGCCGCTTCGGCCGGCAGGTCTCCGGGTACTCCCTCGAACACCTGCTCCCGGAACGTGGGTTCGATCTCCGCCGGGCGCTGGTCGGCAGCGAAGGGACGCTCGCCGTCGTGCTTGAAGCGGGAGTGCGGCTGGTCGCTGACGCACCGCACAAGACCATGGTGGTGCTCGGGTTCGAGACCATTGGCGACGCCGGCGACGCCGTCACCAGCGTCCTACCCTTCAAGCCCACCGCCTGCGAGGGCCTGGACTCGCGGATCGTCGACGTGGTTCGCACCCGAAAGGGCCCGCAGGCGGTGCCCGAACTGCCCGGCGGCGCGGCCTGGCTGTTCGTCGAAATCTCCGGGGACGACGCCGTCGACGTCGCCGACCGCGCGGGTCGCCTCAGCGCCATTGCGCAGGCTAAACATGCCCGCATCATCACCGACCCGCGGGAGGCGCTGGCGCTGTGGCGGATCCGTGAGGACGGCGGCGGACTCGCTGGCCGCTCACCGGCGGGCGCCCCCGCCCACGCCGGGTGGGAAGACGCAGCCGTCCCGCCTGAACGGCTGGGTGATTACCTCCGCGAATTCGACGAACTACTCCTAACCCACCACCTCACCGGGTTCCCGTTCGGGCACTTCGGCGACGGCTGCGTCCACATCCGTCTCGACTTCCCGCTGGCACACCATGGCACCACGGTGTTCCGGGAGTTCCTCACCGACGCGGCGAAGCTGGTGGCCCGCTACGGCGGCTCGCTCTCCGGGGAACACGGCGACGGCCGCGCCCGCAGCGAACTCCTGCCCTACATGTATTCTCCCGCCGCCATCGCGCTCTTCGGGAAGGTCAAGGGCATCCTCGACCCGGACAACATCCTCAACCCCGGGATCCTCGTCAATCCTGAGCCACTCGACGCGAACGTGCGGGTGGCGGAAGCGGGGCCGTTACGGTCGAGGCTCGGTTTTGGTTACCTACACGACGACGGCGATTTCAGCCAGGCGGTGCACCGCTGCACCGGGGTGGGGCTGTGCCGGGCGTCGCACGCGGACAACAGCTCGGTGATGTGCCCGTCATATCTCGCGACGCGTGAGGAAAAGGATTCCACCCGCGGCCGGGCACGGGTGCTGCAGGAAATGATCAACGGGTCAGTCACGGGTGGCGCCAAGGGCGGGGCACCGAACTGGCGTGCGCCAGAGGTGCACGACGCCCTGGACCTCTGCCTCTCCTGCAAGGGCTGTGCCTCGGACTGCCCCACCGGTATCGACATGGCCGCCTACAAGGCCGAGGTGCTGCATCAGAGCTTCCAGGGTCGGATCCGGCCGGCCTCGCACTACTCGTTGGGTTGGCTGCCCCGGTGGGCGAAACTGGCATCACTCGCCCCGCGCCTGGTAAACGCTTTGGTCCGGTTGCCTGGTGCCCGCCAGTTGGGGCTCCGGCTGGCGGGCGTCGACCAGCGGCGGTCCATCCCGGCGTTCGCACCGCAGACCTTTCACTCCTGGTTCAACGCGCGTCCCGCCGCTCCGTCTGGTGACAGGCCACCGGTGCTCCTCTGGGCGGATTCGTTCACCAACAACTTCTCCCCGGAAGTGGGACAGGCCGCGGTACGCGTCCTGGAAGCCGCCGGCTACCAGGTCAGGATCCCCGACGCACCGGTGTGCTGCGGCCTCACCTGGATTTCGACCGGCCAGCTCGACTCGGCCCGGAAGATCCTGCGGTCAAGTGTCACCGTGCTTGGCGCGTCGGTGGACCAGGGGATTCCGATCGTGGGTCTTGAACCGTCCTGCACCGGCGTACTTAGGTCCGACGCCGTCGAGCTGCTCGGACAGGCGACGGCCGGCCGGGTGGCCACCGCCACCCACACCCTCGCCGAGTTCCTCGCGAAGACCCCCGACTACACCCCACCGTCATTGGAAGGAACCACTGTTGTTGCGCAGCCGCACTGCCATCACCACGCGGTAATGGGCTGGAGCCCCGACGCAGCACTCCTTGAAGGTGCCGGTGCCACGCTTCAGAAACTCGGCGGGTGCTGCGGGCTGGCAGGCAACTTCGGTGTGGAGCGGGGGCACTACGAGATCTCGGTGGCTGTGGCGGAGCAGCAACTCCTGCCTGCTGTGCGGGGGGCAGCTGACGACGACGTCGTGCTGGCCGACGGCTATTCCTGCCGGACCCAGCTGGAGGACCTCAGCGAGCGCCGCGGCATCCACCTGGCGCAGTTGCTGGACCCCGCGAGGACCGCTGACTAGCTAGTGGGCCGGGTGGACCCGCCGCCCACTAACCTTTTGCGCGGTGATGCCGAAGAACACGTTCCGTTGGCCGGGCGCCCAGGGCTCGTCGGCGCGGCTGCCCCAAAGGGTCTTCAGCAGCTCCGGATCGTTGATGCGTTCCAGAGTGCCGTTGACCAGAATGGTCCAGCCACGGCGCGTGACGGTATCAAGGTGGTCCAGCTGGAATGCCGCCCGCTCCAGCTGCCTGGTGGCAATGACCCCCTCCTCGGCGGTACGAAAGTACACGGCGCGGTCATGAATGATGCAGTTCAACGGAAAAATGGTGACCAACCCGTCATGCAGGAACCCGATCCGCCCGGTTGTCTGCCCCGCCATCAACGCCCAGCATTCGTCGGCGTTCAGCTGCTCGGACGCACGCAAGAGGCCGGGGGTGTCCCAGAACTCGTCGTTAACGGTGGGCATGCTCATGAGGGCCTTCTTTCGCGAGGGCTGATCGGGTTCAGGAATTAGCGGCGGATCCCTTTGAGGAAGTAGAGGACCGGGCCGATGAAGTTGATCGCGATGATCGCAGTCCACATCAGCTTGGGCCCGTTCACCTGAGCTGCTGGCCGTTTGGCCAGGTCAGTCCACGCGGTGGCCGCGAGTGAAAGCTGGATGGAACCCATCACCAGGGTGACCGTCTGCTGCCGGGCGGTGAGGTCGCTCCACTTCCGGGACTTCTTACCTTTGTGCTTGGTATCCATCTGCCCACCGTAGTCTCAGGGACTACCAGCGGATAAGGGTCTTTCGGCACTGGATCAGGTGCCATTCGGGGGCGCAGGCTTAAATTCATGAGCCAGCAGCCGGTCCTGAATCCTGCCCAATTATCGAACATCCACGCCTGGTGGCGTGCAGCCAACTATCTCTCGGTGGGGCAGATCTACCTGATGGACAACCCGCTCCTGAGGGAGCCACTGCAGCCCAAACACATCAAGCCCCGGTTGCTCGGCCACTGGGGGACCACCCCGGGGTTGAACTTCATTTACGCGCACCTGAACCGGGCCATCATGGCCCGGGATCTGGACATGATCTACATCATGGGGCCAGGCCACGGCGGCCCTGCGGCTGTCGGATCGGCCTGGCTCGAGGGAACGTACAGCGAAACGTACCCGGATATTTCCTGGGATGGGGCCGGGATGCGGCGCCTCTTCCACCAGTTCTCCTTCCCCGGCGGGATCCCCAGCCACGTGGCTCCGGAAACTCCTGGCTCAATCCACGAGGGCGGCGAGCTGGGTTACGCCCTGTCCCACGCCTACGGAGCCGCATTCGACAACCCGGACCTCACGGTCGCGGCGATCATCGGCGACGGCGAAGCGGAGACCGGCCCGCTCGCGGCCAGCTGGCACTCCAACAAGTTCGTCGATCCCCGACGGGATGGGGCGGTGCTGCCGATCCTGCACCTGAACGGCTACAAGATTGCCAACCCCACGATTCTGGCCAGAATCAGCCATGCAGAACTGGACGGATTGCTGCGCGGCTACGGCCACACCCCGTACTACGTGGAAGGCTCCGACCCGGAACAAATGCACCAGGACTTTGCCCGCGTGCTGGATACCTGCCTCGATGAGATCCGGAACATTCAGAGCCGGGCACGCACCGAGGGTGAAACCGAGCGCCCGCTGTGGCCCATGATCGTGCTGCGCTCGCCGAAGGGCTGGACCGGACCCGCCGACGTCGACGGCGTCAAAGTGGAAGGCACCTGGCGTGCACACCAGGTGCCCTTCAGCGGCGCCCGCGAAAACCCGGCGCACCGCGAGATCCTGGAGAAGTGGCTGCGCAGCTACCGGCCGGAGGAACTGTTCGACGACGATGGCGTGCCGGTTCCCGCCATCCGCGGCCTTCACCCGGAAGGCGCGCGACGGATGAGCGCCAATCCCCACGCCAACGGGGGGATTCTGCTCCGGGACCTGCAGATGCCAGACTTCCGTGATTACGCGGTTTCCATCGGATCGCCGGGAACCGGGGCCGTCGAATCGACGAGGGTGCTCGGAACTTTCCTCCGGGACGTCATGACCGGCAACATGGAGTCCTTCAGGGTCTTCGCCCCGGACGAAAACAACTCCAACCGGTTGGACAACGTGCTCGAAGCCACGGACAGGACCTGGAACGCCGACGTCGTCCCAGGGGATGACCATCTTGCGCCGGACGGCAGGGTGATGGAAATCCTGTCCGAACACACGTGCCAGGGCTGGCTGGAAGGGTATCTCCTCTCCGGCAGGCACGGCTTCTTCTCCTGCTATGAAGCATTCATCCACGTGGTCGATTCGATGTTCAACCAGCACGCCAAATGGCTGAGCACCACCAACGACATCCCGTGGCGCCGGCCCGTCGCCTCGTTGAATTACCTGCTGACGTCCCACGTCTGGCGTCAGGACCACAACGGTTTCTCGCACCAGGACCCCGGCTTCATTGACCATGCGGTCAACAAGAAAGCCGACGTGATCCGCGTGTACCTTCCACCGGACGCCAACACCCTGCTATCCGTCGCCGACCACTGCCTGCGCAGCCGCCAGTACGTGAACATCATCGTGGCAGGCAAGCAGCCTCAACTGCAGTATCTGGACATGGAGTCAGCAATCCAGCACTGCATCAAGGGCGTCGGTATCTGGGAGTGGGCGAGCTCCGACGCAGGGCAGGAGCCCGACGTCGTCATGGGTTGCGCCGGTGACGTGCCGACGATGGAGACCCTCGCCGCCGTCGAGATCCTGCAACACCACTTCCCTGACCTGCGGATCAGGGTGGTCAATGTGGTGGACCTGATGCGGCTCCAGGACCAGAGCAGCCATCCGCATGGGCTCTCCAGCGTGGAGTTCGATGCCGTATTCACCCAGGACAAACCTGTCATCTTCGCCTACCACGGCTACCCCTGGCTGATCCATCGGCTGACCTACCGCCACACGAACCACAACAACTTCCACGTGCGCGGCTACAAAGAAGAGGGCACCACGACCACGCCATTCGACATGTGCGTGATGAACCAGATTGACCGGTTCAATCTGGCCATCGACGTCATCGACCGGGTGCCCCGGCTCCGGGACGTTTCCTCCCATGTCAGGGAAGAGCTTAAGGACAAATTGATCCAGCACCATCAGTACATCAGGACGGCTGGTGAGGATCTGCCGGAGGTCAGGAACTGGCAGTGGACGGCTGGTTCCTAGCCAGGGTGGGCCATGCCCACCCTGGCCAGGGTGGGCATGGTCCGCCGCCCTAGGTCCGGGGGCGCCGGGAGATCAGAATGTTCCCCTTGGCATGATGAAGAATGGCTTGGGCCGTCGAACCGACAGCACCCATAAAATTGCCCTGCCCCGTCTCGCCTACCACCACAATGCGCGCGGACTCGGCCGCTTCCAGGATTGTGCCGGCCACCGAATGGCCAGTCACCAACACGGATTCGATCTCCACGCCCGGGGCGGCGGCGCGGGCTCGAAGCGCGGCGGCGGCGAGGATCTGCATAGCTCTCACATCCGAGCCGGGGTAGGAGTGATTCCGTCCGAACAGGCGGATGTCGTCGCGCACGTGCATGAGCTTTAGCGGAGCTTTCCATAGGGCGGCGAGGGCGATGGCGTCGTCCAGTGCAGTATCGCTTTTCGGGGAGCCATCAAGGCCGATCAGCACTGATCCGGTTGCATCGGCTTGCTGACGCACCACCACCACAGGACAGGACGCCGTATTAGCGAGTTTGAGGCTGACCGAACCGACCAGCAGGCCCATGAACCCACCCAGTCCGCGGCTTCCGACCACCACCAGGTGGGCGTTGCGTGACATCCGGTCCAGGATTGCCGATGAAACCCCCGAGATGAGGCTCGCCTTCAGGTCCAGCTCGGGAGCGAGACGTCGCGCTTCGGCTTCCCCCTCTGCGACGATCGCCTCCGCCGCATGCCGCAATCCGCTGTCGGCGACGCCCTCGACCGGCCCCAGATCGTCAGTGAACAGGGGCCAGATCCAGCAGTGCACCAGATGGAGGGTGCGGTGCTCCAGCATCGCCTGCGCCACCGCCCACTCGAGTGCTGTGCGGGACTGAGCTGAACCGTCGTAGCCAACAACGATGCTGTTCTTCATTCATTACTACTTTCATTAGGGGGTGATGTTTCCGGGCCATGGGCGATCAGTACCGGACAGGATGCATGCTCGGCGACGGCGGAACTCACTGATCCCAGAAGCAGTCCGACAAAACCGCCGTGTCCCCGACTCCCGACGATCAGCATCTGCGCGGCACGACTCTCGTCAATCAGCACTCCGGCTGGTGGGCCCTGCCGGGTCAGTGCCGTGACATGGGCGGGCGGTTCGCCGTCGAACGCTTTCTCCAACGCATTGGACAGGATGGTTTTGGCAACGCTCTTTGGATCCCACCCGGAGACCGGGAATTCGTAGTAGGTGAAGGGGACCTGCCAGGCGGCAATAGCCCGGATCGAGGTGGCGACGGTTGGTACAAGCCGCTCCGCCCACTGCAGTGCGAGAACTGACGATGGTGAGCCGTCGACCCCGACGACGATGTACTTGTCTTCCATGGTTGCCCCCTCTTGTTGTCCTCCCACCATGCATCAGGAAGCCGGCCGGGGCCAGAGGCTTTGGTCCCGGCCTTCAATACTGCGGGACGCTGCCTCAGAGGGACGCTGCCTCAGAGGGACGCTGCCTCAGGGGGTGGTGTCCGGCGCCTCCCGGTTTCGGGCGACGTGGCTGCGGGCATGTTCCACGGCGGGTTCCAGGGCGGTAAAGAGGTGGTTGTGGTGACGAAGAGATTCAAGGACGCCAACCCGGGTAATGAGTCGCAGATGACGATCCTGGACTCCCTTGACCAGAACTGTAATGCCGCGGCGCTCCAGGGTATTGACGAGATCCGCGATCACCCTTGCGCCGGTCGCATCCAGCGACTGCAGCTGAGACATTCGAATGATCACCACCTCAACATTTTCGATGTCGCTGACCCGTTCCAGGACCCGCTCGGCGGCAGCAAAGAAAAGAGCTCCCTCGATCCGGTAGACGGCGATCCTTGAGTCGCCGTACTGGACTGGACCGGAGATTTCCTCCCGGTGCACCCCGCCGGACTTGACCAGGGCACGTAGGGCGAAGAACGCGGCCACCAGCACGCCGATTCCCACCGCCTGGATCAGATCGAAGGAAACCGTGACGACTGCTGTCACGATCAGGACCACAGTGTCTCCGCGGGTTGAGCCCACCACGCTGCGCAGGGTGGAAAGTGAGACCATCCGGACGGCCGTCACCATCAGCACTCCAGCCAGGGCAGCCAGGGGGATGCGCGCCACGGGGCCGGTCGCCAGATAGACCACAAAGAGCAAAACGAAGGCGTGCGTGATTGCCGCAAACCGGGTGCGCCCTCCCGAGCGGATATTCACGGCTGAGCGGGCAATCGCACCGGTGGCGGGCATGCCACCGAAAAACCCGGACGCCACCGATGCCAGGCCCTGGCCGAAAAGCTCCCGGTCCGCGTCATAGGAGCCGGTGTCGGAGATCGAGGTGGCAACCCGGGCGGAAAGCAAGGACTCGATCGCCGCGAGAATGGCGATGGTTGCTGCCGGTCCGGTCAGTACAATCACCAATTCCCAGTCCCAGCCCGGCACCGTGGGTGCCGGCAGGGAATCGGGGAGGGCCCCGATCCGCGCGACCGGCATCGCCAGCAGTTCAGCCATCACACTCGCTGCGATGATGGCGATAAGGGAGCCCGGAAGGCGATGGTGGAGCCGCGGTGCGCCGATCATGATGAGAGCCACCACCGCAACGAGCGCCCCGGCTGCCAGAAACTCGGCCGTTGAGGCGGTCCCTGCGGCCTGAAGT
Source organism: Arthrobacter sp. TB 23 (assembly GCF_000294595.1). NCBI lineage: Bacteria > Bacillati > Actinomycetota > Actinomycetes > Micrococcales > Micrococcaceae > Arthrobacter > Arthrobacter sp. TB 23. The sequence goes on from NZ_ALPM01000122.1 coordinate 30,732, forward strand.
GCAGAAACGGCCGCATTGCTGCTTGGCCCCGCATCCTCACCGATGGCGGCTGGCACCTGCTGCAGGAAGATAATGATGGCGATGCCGAGGGTGAAGCCCTCAATGACGGGCCACGGCAAGAACGAGACCACCCGTCCCAGTTTCAACACACCCGCCGCGACCACCATCACGCCGGCGAGGACGCTCACCAAGGCCAGCGCCTCGATCCCATGCGAGGCGATGACTGGACCCAACACCACGACCATCGCACCGGTAGGACCGGACACCTGAACGTGGGAGCCTCCGAAGATTGCCGCCACCAGACCCGCTACCACTGCGGTGATGAGGCCACTGGCGGCGCCCGCGCCGGAGCTGACCCCGAACGCGAGCGCCAACGGCAGTGCCACAATTCCGACCGTCAGGCCAGCGATGAGGTCACCCCGCCAGGTCCGGGGCAGCTGGGCGTAGTCCCGAACCGAAGGGAGCAGTGCCCGGACTGTTGGGAGGATCCTCATCTGTTGTCTCCGTCGACAGTGGTGGATCCGGTGGCCGTCGAGTACTCAAGGTCTTCCTTCGTGGCGTTGAGCACGTTCTGGAGGAGTCCCCGGGCTACCGCGAGCAGTTCCGCCGCCAGCGGATCGGCAAGGGTGTAGAACTGCTGGAGTCCGCGCCGCTCCGACTTCACCAGTCGGTAGCGTCGCAGCACCGACAGGTGCTGGGAGAGATGAGAGGCCTCCAAGCCTGTCGCCGTCAACAGATCCGAGACCGAGACCTCGGGTGCGGAAGAGAGAAGTTCCAGGACGCGGATCCGGACGGGATGGGCGAGTCCCTTGAAGAGGTTCGCCTTTACTTCGTAGAGGGGTGCGCGGAAGTCGGCGTACTCCGGTGGTGAATCCTTCATTGACCTTCACTCCAACTAATTGACTATTTGATGATTCTATCATTCAAGAGGGGTACAAAGACCCTTACTCAGCGAAGCCGTCAGAGTCCACACTGGAGAAAGCTGCTGCAATCCTGCCGTGCTGACGAGAGAGGTACCCCATGGAAGCAGCTGAAGCAGTGGATCAACGCCACAAGGGCCAATCGGGCCCCAAACACTTGGCGCAGGTCGCCGAACGAACAGGGCTCTCCGCCGCCGACGTCGCTGTCCGTGTCGAATCCGGTCAGACCAACAACGTCCCGGACCAATCGAGCCGTAGCCTTTGGGACATCTTCAGGGCCAACGTCCTGACGCTCTTCAACGCCATTGTTGCGGGCAGCTTTTTACTGCTCCTCTTCCTCGGACAGTGGCGGGATGCACTGTTCGGGTTCGCTGCAGTCGGCAACGCGCTGATCGGCGTCGTGCAGGAGTTCAAAGCCAAGAAATCCCTTGACCGTCTCGCGGTTCTGAACGCCCCGCGGGCGAGGGTCCTCAGGGACAGCACGGTCCAGGACGTCGACGTCAAAGACGTCGTCAAGGACGACATTCTGGTACTCCGCGCCGGGGATCAGGTCCCCGCCGATGCGGTGATCCTGGAGGCCGAGGGTCTTGAGATCGACGAATCTTTGCTGACCGGAGAATCAGAACCTGTCGACAAGGTGATCGATGATGAGGTGTTGTCGGGCTCCAGCGTTGTGAGCGGGCAGGCCTGGGCGATAGTCAACCGAGTCGGCGCTGACTCCTTCTCCAGCCGTCTGACCGCCGAAGCCAAACGCTTCTCCCTGGTTCACTCAGAAATCCGGCAGGGCCTGAATCAGGTCCTGCGTTGGATCACCTTCGCGCTGCTGCCCGTGATGGCCATTGTGGTCAACGGTCAGATGCAAAGCCAGGGCGGATGGGAACAGGCGATCACCACCGGCGCCTGGAGAACAGGCGCGGTGGGCGCCGTCGCCAGCGTCATCGCCATGATCCCCTTGGGGCTGGTGCTCATGACAAGCGTCGCCTTTGCCGTGGGAGCCGTACGCCTGGCCCAGCAGAACGTGCTCATTCAGGAACTGGCGGCTGTCGAGGGACTGGCCCGGGTGGACGTCCTATGCCTCGACAAGACAGGAACGTTGACCGCGGGGAAGATCGTCTTCGACGAGGTTCACAAAATTGGGACCGCCCCCCAGGAGGGATGGAAACAGGCTCTTGGCTGGTTCGGGGCAGACCCGAACGCCAACGCCACCGCCCGGTGTCTGGCTGACGCCTTCGACGACGACGGTTCGCTCAGCCCGGTCGCATCGGTGCCGTTCTCCTCTGCACGGAAATGGAGTGCGGTCAGTTTTCCCGACGGCACTCCAGCAGCCGGAGCGTGGCTCCTGGGCGCCCCGGAGATCGTGCTGGAGTCGAGCACGTCGAGCACGTCGAGCACCCCGGCGGCACGGGAAGCGCTGGACGCCGCCTCGCGTCTTGCTGGTTCCGGTCTGCGCACCCTCGTTCTGGCTTATGCACCCACTCCACCAGCGGTCCAGAATGATGATGAAGCGGTGCTTCCAGCCGACCCCGCCCCGGTGGCCCTGTTGACCTTTCGTGAGCAGGTCCGGTCAGACGCCGCCCAGACGCTCGCCTACTTCACGGAGCAGGGCGTCTCGCTGAGGATCATCTCCGGTGACGACCCCCGAACCGTCGCAGCGGTCGCACGGGAGGTGGGCGTGGCCACGGACGCAGGCTTCGACGCCCGGGAGCTTCCCGAAGATCCCGAGGAGTTGGCCGAAGTGATGCAGCACCACACGGTCTTTGGCCGGGTGACGCCGGCCCAGAAGAAGGGCATGGTCATTGCCCTGCAACGTCGCGGGCACGTTGTGGCGATGACCGGCGACGGCGTCAACGACGCGCTCGCCCTGAAGGAAGCCGACATTGGTATTGCCATGGACTCGGCCGCCGCCGCCACAAAGGCCGTCTCACGGCTGGTGCTGCTGGATGGTCGGTTCGACCGGCTCCCGGGCGTCGTCGCCGAGGGGCGCCGGGTGATCGCCAACATTGAACGCGTATCGATGCTGTTTTTGGCCAAAACGGCCTACGCGGTCATTCTCTCGATAACCTTCGGAGCGCTGCTCTGGGACTTCCCCTTCCTGCCCCGGCAGCTGTCGGCCACTGATGGAATCACCATTGGTATTCCTGCGTTCTTCCTGGCGTTGATGCCCAACACCCGCCGCTACCGCAGCGGATTCTTGAAGCGTTCCCTGTCCTTTGCCATACCGGCGGGGCTCATCATTGCGCTCGCCGTCGTCGCCATCAACACTTATTCGCGGTGGACAGACACCGGCACCACCGCTGAGGTGCGGACCGCCGCAGCTCTGGTTTTGGCGTTGATCGCACTATGGGTGTTGGTTGTCCTGTCACGTCCGCTGAACCGCTGGCGGGTGCTGATCATCGGGGCGATGTTCGTGGGGCTGGGGCTGGTGCTGACGGTGCCCCTGCTCAGCGACTTCTTCGACTTCACCGTGCCGGGGTGGAACCATCTCGTGGCGTCGGGCGTCGTCGCACTGCTGGGTGGAATAGCTATTGAAATCCTGTTCCGGCACCACCGGCGGCTCCTCGCCGCGCCCGATGACACCCCAGAACGGGCCCTAAGACCCTAACGCTCACGAGCAGGTGCGGGTGAGACTGAAGGAAGCAGCTGCAACCTTGCCGCGCTGACACGGGAGGCACATCATGGAAGCATCTACCTCACCCCGCATCGTCGTCGGAGTTGACGGCTCCGAGCAATCGATTGCCGCACTGCGTTTCGCCCGGAAACTTGCACCACCATTCAACGCGGTGATCCAGGCGGTCAGCACCTGGGATTACCCGCCAGAGTACGCCGGCTATGTGCCGATCGGTAGCGACAACTTCGAGGAAATCACCCACAAACACCTCGATACTGCTGTGCAATCAGCGTTCGGGGATGACCCGCCTGAGGGGTTGGAGAAGGTCGTACTCTTTTCCCACCCGTCCAAAGGGCTGGTCAAGGCGGCTGAGGGAGCGGTGATGCTCGTCCTGGGACGCCGTGGGCACGGTACTTTCAGAGGCCTGCTCATGGGATCGGTCAGTGGCGCCTGCGTGGCCCACGCAAAATGCCCTGTCCTCGTGGTCGAGGGTTCAACAGGGGAAATGCCCGAGGATCACGCGTGAGGGCGCTGCATTATCGCACAGTCGGATCGGCCCCTGAACTCGTTGACATTCCCACCCCAGTCCCCGGACCCGGACAAGTCCTGCTGCGCGTAACCGCGGCCGGTGTCTGCCATTCCGACCAATTCATCATGGATCTTCCCGCGGACCAGTACATCTATGGTCTGCCGCTCACGCTTGGCCACGAGGGCGCAGGCACCGTCGAATCCTGGGGTGCCGGGGTAACCGGGCTCCAGGTGGGTGACTCCATGCTCGTCTACGGTCCGTGGGGTTGCGGGCGCTGCTATACCTGCGCCCAAGGCAACGAGAACTACTGCGAGGTAGCGGCAGAGCAGGGGATCGCACCCCCGGGCCTCGGCGCGCCGGGCGCCATGGCCGAGTTCATCCTGGTCGACGACCCCCGACATCTGGTGCCCCTCGGCGACCTCGACCCGGTGGCCAGCGTGTCACTCACCGATGCCGGGTTGACCCCGTACCACGCCATCAAGCAGAGCCTGCCGAAACTGGTCCCAGGCTCGACGGCGGTGGTCATCGGCGTAGGCGGGCTCGGCCACGTCGGTGTCCAGATCCTTCAGGCGCTGAGCGCGGCGACCATCATCGCCATTGACACCTCAGAGCAGAAACGTGCTCTCGCGCTCGACGTCGGCGCCGACCATGTGCTGGCCCCCGGGGAGGAGGCCGAGGCGCAGATCCGGACTCTTACCGGCGGCAAGGGTGCCACCGCGGTCTTCGACTTTGTGGGTACTCCCGTCACCACGGGGTTCGCGTCCCGGGTGGTCGGAATCGGTGGGGACATTGCCGTTGTGGGGGTTGGAGTGGGCACCGTCGACGTCGGTTTCTTCTCCACGCCGTGGGACGCCCAGGCACGTGCCCCCTACTGGGGATCCAGAGCAGAGCTGATGGAAGTGGTGGAACTGGCTCGAGTGGGGAAAATCCACGTCGAGTACGAGCAGTTTTCTTTGTCCGATGGACCTACGGCCTATGAGCGGCTCCGGGCCGGAACGCTTCGCGGCCGCGCGGTCATCGTCCCCGAAAGCACCACCTCGTGAGCGACACAGCAGGCGCTGACTTCGCCGAGGACCGGCCCATCGTCGTCGCCTTCCGGGACGGGCTGACCGGCCCGGCGCTTCTGCGCTGGGCCGTGCGGCGCGGCCACCAAACCGGGCAGCACATTACGATGCTGCATGCCCTTCCCGACCCGTCACTCATGCTCCCCGTGGCAGCGGGTGGGACACCGTACGGCAGCCTGATCGCTGCGGCTCGCCAGGCGCTCGATGAGGAGTCCCGGAAGGTGTGCGCCGACTATCCCGACGCACACGTCACCGCCAACGTGCATTGCGGCGACATCGTGGACGCCCTGGTCAGCCTCTCCGAGGATGCATCGCTCCTCGTTGTTGGTGCTGACCGGCTGGACGGAAAGACGGGCGAATACCTCGGATCCGTCGGGCAGCAGGTAGCGCTCGGCAGCACCTCTCCGGTAGCAGTGATCCCGCGTGACCCCAGCGCCGGCTCCGACAACGACGGCGACGTGGTGGTGGGTGTCGATGGCTCGGCGGAATCGCACGACGCGTTGCGCGTGGCAGCGGCCGAAGCCAGCCGGTCGGGTCACGGGCTCAAAGTCGTCACCTCAGCGACAGATACCACAGCTCCGGAGGTCAGCGGAACCGCTTCGGTGCTCGCGCAACTGAAGGTGACCTATCCGTCGCTCACCGTAACAAGGGTTCTCGATGACGAGCGGCCACCCGTGGAGTCCCTCCTGTTCCACGCCGCTGACGCGTTCCTGCTGGTGATTGGGCGGCACGGTCGGGGTGCCCGACCGGGAATTATGCTGGGCTCAGTGACTCACACGCTGCTGCTAGCTCCACCGTGCCCCACCCTGGTGGTTACTCTTCGCTCGCTACCGGCATCTCCTGCAGCTGGGGGGCAGGCGTAACGTCGAAGCTCCGACCGGTGACACTCGTGGGCACTATCCGCATAAAGCGGTCCTTCCGCCCGGGCTCCCACGGGTGTAGAGGAAGGTGGATCGTGGACATCAGTTCGGCGGTGCGTTGAATGGTTGATGCATTCCCTTTGATGACCACGCTCCAGGCTCGTGACCCGTCCTGCAGGACACCATCGGCCTCGAACGCCACCGGAGCGCCTTCGGCTGCCCGCTGTTTTGATCCCTCAGAGGTACGGAACACCAGCGTTCCGTGGTCTACCTGCGCATTGATGGGGAAAATTTCGGGCTGTCCGTCGACGCACAGGGCCATCCGACCGTAGGCGGTGCCGCGCAATAGCTCCCAACAGGTGTGGGCCGGTAAAACGGATGTGGGTGTATTCTCGGAGTCCATAGCCCGACAGTAAGGTCGGACGCCCCGCACCACTAGGGCCGGAAGACCTAATCCGCCGGGTCAGCCTCTGTATGCTCCTTCATTTTCACCACGACAACGAATCGAAGGCCAGGGTTCAACTCACTGGAGTCGCACAATGAGTCCCATCCGAACCACCCCAGTCACAGATCCCGATGACGTGCCCCCTCCGCTGAAGTCCGCGGGGGAAATTGACCATCTGCTGGCAGGATTCGCTGCCATCGCGGAAAACCAGGGTCTGCAGACCGTGCTGGAACGGGTGGTGGAGGCGGCCTGCCGGCTGGTGGACGCGAAGTACGCGGCCCTTGGTGTTATCGGTCCGGACGGAGTGCTGAGTCATTTCATCACCGTGGGCCTCGACGGGGACCAGATCAGCCAGATCGGTGCACTGCCCGTAGGACACGGGGTGCTCGGGCTGCTTATCAGCGAGCCGAAACCACTTCGCCTCGAAGACCTCCGCCAACACCCCGCATCCTTCGGGTTCCCAGCGGGTCATCCCCAGATGACGTCCTTCCTCGGTGTGCCGATCAGGGTGCGCGACACGGTCTTCGGCAACCTGTATCTGACCGAAAAGAACGGCGGTGGGGACTTCTCCCAGTCCGATGAGGATCTGACGGTTGCCCTCGCGGCGGCGGCCGGGGTGGCCATCGAAAACATGCGCCTCTTCGAAGCTGAGACGAGACGTTCCCGATGGCTGGAATGCGGACAGGATGCGGTTCAGGCGCTCCTGAACTCCTCCTCGGAGCTGAACCTCAGCGATGTGGAGATCGTTGCCGAACACGCGAAGGCTGCCTCCGGCGCATCCCTAATCCTCATCCTTACCCGGATGGCGCCCGACGAGGCCTTGTATTGCGAGGTGGCTCTCGGCCTGCACGGCGACAGTTTTCGCGGGCGGCTTGTGGGTGACGGGACGGCCCTCCGCAAGGTAACGCTTCCGTTCAGGGATACAGCAGTTCTCAACGGGCGCGACCTCCAGGACGTGCTGCCCAACTCAGAGCCCGATGTGTTCGACGCCGCCATGTACACCCGGATCACCGACCGGGGCAGCCACGCCCGGTTCCTGGTCATTGCCCGCACCAAGGATGATCCGCCGTTTTCGCCCGTGGATCAGCGAATGGTTGCCGCGTTCGCCTCCCAGATTTCCACGGCCCTGGAACTGACCCAGATGCAGATCCAGCGCGAACAGGACGCCGTCTTCGGAGACCGGGACCGGATTGCCCGGGACCTCCACGACCTGGTCATTCAGCGGATGTTCGCCGCCGGACTCAGTATTCAGAGTCTTCGAAAGCATGTGGTCGGGGAGGAGCCCCTCGCCCGGATCGCTTCCGTCACTACTGAGCTCGACGCGACTATCGGTGAGCTGAGGGCCACGATCTACTCGCTGCAATCGGTGACGAACAGCGAGGACAGTCTGAGCTCACGGATCCTCGCGCTTGTCCGCCGGTCCCTCGACGGTTCCGACGTCGAACCGGTCATCCACTTCTCCGGACCACTCGACACCGTGGTCCGGGTGGCGACGGCGGCCCATGTGGAAGCAATCCTTCGGGAAGCACTCTCCAACGCGCTGCAACATTCTCAGGCCACCACCATCATGGTGACGCTGTCTGCGAGCACGGATTCAGTCAACCTGCGGATCGCTGACAACGGCCAGGGATTCGAGCAGACCGGGCGTCGCAGTGGGCTGCGGAACATGCAGCAGCGGGCTGAGGAACTCGGCGGAGAGGTCAGGATCGAATCCTCCCTGGGCCACGGCACCACCATCGACGTGATACTGCCCCTGAGCTGACGATCCGGTGAGCAACCTGGACAGGCCGGGTCAACCTGGGCATTTTGGGTGGAGATTGTGGGCACCGATGTCCAGGTTGCCCACGGGAACGGGTTAGAGGACCGGGACGCGCGGTACGGTCGGGCTGACCGGGGCTGGAGGGCCGGGCGGGCTAGGTGCGCGGGCGCGAAATGTAGACGGCCGCCTGTGTCCGGCGCTGGAACCCGAGTTTTGCCAGCACGGAGGACACGTAGTTCTTGATGGTCTTCTCGGCCAGGAACAGTTCGGCGCCAATTTCCCGGTTGGTCATCCCGGCCCCGATCAGCGCCAGCACCTTCTTCTCCTGGACGGTCAGTCCCGCGAGGCGCGGGTCCTCGGGCTGCACGGCGGTGAAACCGGCAATAACCCGTGCCTTGACGTCCTCATCGAACAGTGACTCCCCGTTGGCTGCACGGCGCACCTTCTCCAGAAGGTCCGATCCGACAATTTCCTTGAGAATGTAGCCGGCAGCGCCAGCCAGGATTGCGCCCCGTACGGCGTCGTCGTCGTCGTAACTGGTGAGGATCACGCACTGCAGCGACGGGTCCACTGACCGGACATCACGGCACACCTCGATCCCGTTTCCGTCGGCGAGGCGGGCATCCAGAATGGTCACATCGGGTGCCAGGGCTGGAATGTGGCGAACTGCCTCAGCAGCAGACCCGGTTTCGCCTATGACAGCAAATCCTTCGCCCTCCAGGAGATCCCGAAGCCCACGTCGGACCAGTTCATGGTCATCCAGAAGGAAGACCGTGACCGGTCGGGTTGGCTCGGGCGTTTCTAGCGTCATCATCGTCTTTCATCATCGGTCAGTTGTTCAATCATCGGTGGCGACACTCTCGAACAGCAGTGCCATAAGACCCGACCACCGGGAATCGGTGCGGAATTATTCGGTGGACCACTGGCTTGCCGTAGATAGGACAGTTCACTCGAGCGGGTGCTGTCACACAAATCGCACCACAAGGAGACCCGATGAGTCACAACGAGCAGGCACCCCTGTCCGACGCGCAAACAGGCGGTATCGCATTGGTAGTCGGCGCCTCCGGCATTGCTGGGTCAGCCCTGGTAGAGAAACTCGCTGGCGAGGGATGGCAGGTGCTCGCCATGTCTCGGAGCGAAGGAACCCCGAAAGCCAACGTGCGGTACGTTCCGGCCGACCTATCCTCGCCCCAGTCGCTGAAGGACGCGCTCGCTGATGTTGCACCCACCCAGGTGTTCTTTACCGCCTGGGCCCGCCAGGACACCGAGGAAGCGAACATCCGGGTGAACGTCGCGATGCTGCGCAACCTCCTGGAGGCTCTGGTCGGAAAGCCGGTGGCGCACGTGGCGTTGATGACCGGGCTGAAGCACTATCTCGGGCCGTTCGAAGCTTACGGCGAGGGCGAGATGCCGGACACGCCGTTCCACGAAGAAGAGCCACGGTTGCCGGTCAACAACTTCTACTACGCGCAGGAGGACGAGCTGTGGGCCGCCGCTGCGGCGCAGGGCTTCACCTGGTCGGTGCACCGCGCGCACACGGTTATCGGGCACGCTGTTGGCAACGCGATGAACATGGGATTGACCCTCTCAGCCTATGCGGCGCTGTGTAAGGAGTCCGGCCGCCCCTTCATTTTCCCGGGCTCTGAAACCCAGTGGAATTCCCTGACTGACATGACCGACGCCGGACTCCTCGCCGACCACATGGTCTGGGCAGCCACGTCGCCTAACGGGGCCAACGAAGCCTTCAACGTGGTCAACGGCGACGTGTTCAGGTGGCGTTGGATGTGGCAGCAACTCGCTGCACACTTTGGGGTCGAAGCCGAAGGGTTCCGAGACCAGCCACGGCCACTCGAGGTCCAGATGGCCGGAGCCGACGCGCAGTGGCAGGAACTCGTCACGGCTCACGGGCTGGCGGAACCGCGCCTGGACCGGGTGGCCTCCTGGTGGCACACCGACGGCGACCTCGGCAGGAACCTTGAGGTAGTCGCCGATATGAGCAAGAGCCGCATCGCCGGTTTTACCGGCTACCGCCGCACGTTCGACGCGTTCACCGACCTCTTCGAGCGCTACCGTGCGGACAAGCTCATCCCCTGAGCTAGCGGCGGGCGGCAGCTTCAAGAGGTGAGGAGCGCCGCCACCCGATAGCTGGGGCCACATGCGCTGCAACGTTCTCCAACAGCTTCGCGTTGTAGTCCACGCCCAACTGGTTGGGGACGGTGAGCATCAGCGTGTCTGCCGACTGGACGGCGGCGTCGTTGGCGAGCTGTTCAGCGATGACGTCCGGCTCCCCGATGTAACTCTTCCCGAACCGGGACAGGGCGCCGTCGAGCACTCCGACCTGGTCGCGGGTTTCCCGCAGGGCGCTCAGCGCAAAGTATTGGCGATCCTCGTCGCTGACCAGCGGAATGACGCTGCGGCTGACCGACACCCTGGGCTCAAAGGTGTGGCCCTGTTCGGCCCAGGTGTCACGGAACATCTGGATCTGCTCGGCCTGCAGCTCGTCGAACGGCACGCCAGTGTCCTCGGTCAACAGGGTGGAGCTCATCAGGTTCATGCCCTGTTCGGCCGCCCAGACAGCGGTCTTCCGGGTGCCGGCGCCCCACCAGATCCGTTGACCCAGACCAGGAGACTGCGGCTGGATGGGCAGCAGACCGCTGCCCATCCGAGGATCGGCCTCGGCAATGCCGGCACCGCTGATTCCGTAGCGGAACACCTCGGTATGGCGGCGTGCCAGGTCGGCGTACTCCTCGCCGTCGACCGGAACGTAGCCGAAGGTCGCGGCGCCATTAACAGCTGGCTCGGGCGATCCCCGGCTGATACCCAACTGCAGCCGGCCGCGGCTGATCAGGTCCGCCGCGGCCGCTTCCTCCGCCATGTAGAGCGGGTTCTCGTACCGCATGTCAATGACGCCGGTGCCGATCTCGATACGGCTGGTGCGGGCGGCGACGGCGGCGAGCAGCGGAAACGGCGAAGCGTGCTGCCGGGCAAAATGGTGCACCCTGAACGATGCCCCCATCAATGCCGATCTCCTCCGCGGCCACCGCCAGGTCGATGGCCTGCAGCAGCGCCTCACCTCCGGTGCGGGTTCGCGATCCCTGCGCGGAGGACCAGTTACCAAAGGATAGAAAACCTATTCGCTTCATACCCGGATCAACCCGTTGCGGTCCCGACGCATTCCCGCTGCTCGTCCAGAGGGATCGCCCCGACCGAGCGACTAGATGATGTTTCGACCGGCCTTCCGGGATTCAGACCAGTCCTTGAAGAAGCCACGGCAGACGGTCCAGAGGACCCCTGCAACGATGACCGGCCAGATCAGCACATACACGGTGAGAAGGATTGTTTCCATGGTGATCTCCTACTTTCGGGCGGACAGCGTGGCGCCGTCCAGGTCGTCGTCAGGGGTGTTGCTGGCGTCGTCGGCCACGGGGTCATAGTCGCCGATGCGCTGTTTGATCAGGGCGAAGTCGAAGTCCTGTTTGCTCCTGACGGACATCAGATAGCAGACGATGGTGCTCACGGCGTAGGCCACCAGCGAACCGGTGAGGACCGTGTAATCGTGCAGGAACCCGATGACGAAGGGGGCCGAGGCAAGCGCGGCGACGGCGCCAGCGATTTTTGCTGGTTTCAGGCCGAAGAAGCCAAACACCATCAGGCCCAGGACAATGCCAATTCCGGCAGCCGACAGGATGTCGAACAGGATCCCGGTGACGCCGTCCATCGAGAACCAGGAGAACCTGACGGGGATGAAGACGGCCAAGGCCACGACCACCGACGTCGTAAACGCCCTGTTGGTCACCTTGTTCCAGTAGAAGCTGGCGATGACCGGGAACACGAGGGCCCCCCACAGGGCTCCCACGAAGACCAGCAGGTCGAGGATGTCCATTTGTTGACTGGCGAAGATCAAGGCCGCGGCAGTCGCCACGATCATGGTGATCCGGCCGACCAGCAGCATGGTTTTGGGGTTGGGTTTCGTCGCAATGTTCTTGCCGTAAACGTCGGCCATCATGATCGAGGACAGTGCGGACAAGTCCGAATCGGCGGTGGAGGACAGCGCGCCGAGGATCATCACAAAGAACAGGCTCAGCAGTACGGGGCCCAGGTAGGTGGATGCCATCTGCGGGATCAGGTTGTTGACGTCGCCGCCGGTGGGGCTGATACCCAGGTACAGGGCCATCACCCCGATCATGCCGATGCCGATCACGGTGGCACCGTAACCAACTGTCGCGGTGACGAAGGTCTTCTTGATCAGGTCCTCGCGGACAGCGAACAGCCGCTGCGCGATGGTCTGGTTGCCGATGGCGTAGGCCAGCACAGCAGCGATATAGGGAGCACCCTGGTTCAGGAACGCGTCACTCGAGAAGAAGTTGGACTGCTCGGGGGTCAGGTTACCGGCCCCCTGGGTGAACATGCCGGGACCTCCGGCAGCGAAGAACACCACCGGGATGATGATCGCGACGGCGCCCAGCATGGCGACCACCTGCGCAAAGTCGGTCAGTACCGAGGCGCGGAAGCCGGACCACAGCGTGTACATGAGGACGCCGACGGCGACGGCGAGTACACCCTGCCCGAAGCTGAAGGGGGAGAGCAATGCTACGAGGGCGCCTCCGGCAATAAAGTTGGAGGTCAGGCTGATCACGCTGCCAACGATGTTGGAGCCGGCGAGCATCAACTGGCTGGACCGGCCGTGGCGGGCGTGCATCACCTCGGCCAGAGTGTGGGCTTTCGGCGCTACTGCGCGGATGCGTTTCCCGAAAGGGTAGATGAACAGGATCATCAGGGCACCCCACAGCCCGTAGTGGATTGGCCCGGAGATGCCGTAGGTGTAGCCCGAGGTGGCGGATGCGTACATTGAAGCCGCCCAGATCCAGGTGGCAGTCATGCTCGCAGCGGAGATACCGAAACCCACCTTGTTGCCGGCGGTCATGTAGCCGTCGGCGTTCTCCTTCTTTTTACCAATGTAGGCGGACACCAGCAGGGTGCCACCGTAGAGGAGTACAAGAAGCAGAATCACCATCCATCCACTTAGTTGATACAACTCAGCATCGTTAGGCACTGTGATCCCTTCGTCACGACGAGCAACGCTTGCAACTCGACATCGTCATCACGCTGGCCTCCTGTGGGCCGTCCCCTCCGCAAGCGTTCCAGGCGCGGAGACCGAGCCCCGAATGAGGGCGCAAGCGCGTCAATCCCGTAGAAAATTACCTGAGGCAATCAAACAGAGCGCATAGCTATGTCTTTCGGCGGCGCGCGGCCAACCGATTCGTGGGTGTTTTGTACCCATACGGGGGCAGGTGCTCTGCAATCTTCGCCGCTAATCAATCCCAATAATGGGGGAACGGTTACTCGCGGGCAGGCGTCCTGCAACGCAGTCAGGCTAGCATGCTTCCGGCGGAGGGGACCTTTGGGCAAGTAGTGGCGCCGGGCAGTGACGATGGCGAGGTGGCCGTCGTCGACGGCGCGGACGACGGCCACTCGGGGGTCCGCTGAAACCAGTAATCCTCGGATGATGCCTGATAGAGCAGTATCATCCGAGGATTGTTGAAGGGTTAGGTGGTAGGGGGTGAGCCTCCCGAGCCTGGCTCTTAGCCGCGGTCGGTGTAGCGGCCCTCTGAATGTTCCTGAATGGACCGGTTTGATGAGGTTACGTAGGTGCCGCGGACCTGGACCGTCCCGCCGCTACGGGTAGTGACGTAGGTTCCCTCGGCTGGGGTGCCGGAGGTCGGCGTCGTCACGTAGCGCCCACCGAGCAGGGGCATCGGGCGGGCGGGGGTGACTGCTGCCCGATGGGCGGCGGCCGGGCGTGTGGTGGTGGTGCGGTTCATCAATGACATGGTGAAGCTCCTATTTTTGGGCGCGGCGAAATTGCCGAACGGTTCAGCGTTGAAGTGGTGATTTTGGGCAGAACTGATCACGGAATGCCGCGTCAGCGGGCCGTGAGAATGAGAAGTGGCTTAGCCGGTTTCGGGTGAGCCGTTGGTCTGGCAAGTGCGACACAGGCCGTTGAAAGTGACCTCGGCCGAGTAAATGGTGAAACCTGAATCATCGGAGGGGGTGAGGCATGGTGCCTCGCCGATCACGCAGTCAACATCCTGCACCAACCCGCAGCCAACGCATGACAGATGGTGATGGTTGTCGCCCACCCTGCACTCGAACAGGGCGGGAGAATTGGGCGGGTCGAATCGTCTGACCAATCCGGCACCGGTGAACGACGCCAGAATCCCGTAGATAGTTTGGGCCGATATTTTGCTCAGGCTCTTTCGTGCTTCATTAAAAACCTGATCAGCACTTGAATGGGGTGCGCTCTGGAGAATCTCCAACACCGCCACTCGAGGCGCAGTCACCTTCAGTCCCGACTCGCTGATAATGGCCCGAAGAGCATCGGGTTGGGTCTGCGAGGCGGTACCTTGTGGCATACCTCTACTGTACGGAGTTGTTTTGATTAGGTCAAAACAACTCCGCGGTAGCCTTGGACAATGACTGAACGTTACCGGTACGACGTCGAGGTGCTGCACCTGCTCGTCTCACCGGCCCACGCCTACTTTGGCCGCGCCCGCGACGGTGCCGCCGACGTGCCCACGACCGACGCCGACCGGGTAGCCCTGGTAGCCGGGAAGGGAATCGTCGGGGACCGGTTCTTCGGCAAGGCCGCACACATGGACGCCGCGGTGACGGTGATGGCGGTGGAAGCGCTCGAGGATATTGCCAGTGGCCTGGCCGCTGAACCTTTTGATCCGTTGCTGGCCCGGCGGAACGTGATTCTGCGGGGTGCCCAACTGCATCCGCTGCTGGGTCTGGAGTTTGAGCTGGAGTCCGCCGGCGACGTCGTGCGGTTGAAAGCCGGACGGCCCGCGCATCCATGCGTGTGGATGGATCGTATGCTGGCGCCGGGAGCCCACGCGGCGATGCGCGGCCGAGGCGGAGTGCGCTGTCAGGTGCTGGCGGACGGGGCGCTGCACCGCGGTCCGGCGGTACTGGTGAGCCCGGTTTTACTGGAACCGGACCGCGCTGGGGAGGCCACGATCCGGCGTCCTTCACGGTTGCCCTGATCGTTTCACGCCACCGCTGAGGAATACGTCGCCGTCCACTGGCGTTGGGTGAGGGGGACCAAATTTTTCCGCAACCAATTCTGCAGGAGCTTATCTATGCCTACGACCGTCAACGCTTACGCCGCGCCATCCGAGTCCGAGGACCTCATCGCCACCACCATCGAGCGCCGCGACGTCGGCCCCGACGATGTGCTGATCGACATCAAGTTCGCAGGAATCTGCCACTCCGACATCCACACCGTCCGCGGTGACTGGGGACCCCAGACCTACCCGTTGGCGCCAGGACACGAGATCGCCGGGATCGTCACCGAGGTCGGCTCCAACGTCACCAAGCACTCCGTCGGCGACCGCGTGGGCGTCGGCTGCATGGTCAACTCCTGCGGCGAGTGCAAGAACTGTGAAGCCGGCGAGGAGCAGTACTGCCTCAAGGGCAACACCGGCACCTACGGCGCCAAGGACCGCGACGGCTCCATCACCCAGGGTGGCTACTCCACCCACATTGTCGTCACCGAGGACTTCGTTATCCGGATTCCCGAAGGTATCGACCTCGACGTCGCCGCACCGCTCCTGTGCGCTGGCATCACCACGTTCTCGCCTCTGAAACGCTGGGGCGCCGGACCAGGCAAGAAGGTTGCAATCGTAGGCCTGGGCGGACTCGGCCACATGGCCGTGAAGCTGGCCGCAGCGATGGGCGCCGAGGTAACGGTGCTTTCGCAGTCACTGAAGAAGCAGGAAGACGGGCTGCGTCTGGGGGCCAAGCACTACTACGCCACCAGTGACGAGAACACCTTCTCCGACCTCGCCGGCTCCTTCGACCTGATCATCAACACGGTGAGTGCCACCCTCCCCATCAGTGACTACCTGGGTCTGCTGGCTCTCGACGGCGCGCTCGTCAACGTTGGAGCGCCGGCCGAGCCGCTGCCCGTCAACGCATTCGCCCTGATCGGTGGCCGCCGTTCGTTCGCCGGCTCCCTGATCGGTGGCATCCGGGAAACCCAGGAAATGCTGGACTTCTGCGCCGAGCACCACCTGGGCGCCGAGGTGGAGGTCATCTCCGCAGACAAGATCAACGAAGCCTACGAGCGCGTCCTCGCCTCGGACGTCCGCTACCGCTTCGTCATCGACACCTCAACGCTGAACTAGCGTTTCGCGTTAGTGAACCCCCGGCAGGAGCTACTCCTGCCGGGGGTTCTCGCGTTAAACTCGGGGCTATGACTGCGCACCTGAACATCACCGACGATCCCGCCGCCGACAGGTTGCTCTCCGAGGAGCCTCTAGCCCTGCTGATCGGGATGCTGCTGGACCAGCAGGTGGCGATGGAAACGGCTTTCGCTGGCCCGGCCAAGATCAAGGACCGGCTGGGCGCGTTCAACGCGGAGACGATCGCCCACAAGGATCCCGACGAATTCGTTGAACTCTGCCGCACGCCGCCCGCCGTGCACCGCTACCCGGGGAACATGGCCGCGCGAATCCAGACGCTGTGCGCCACTTTGCTCGACGACTGGGATGGCGACGCGTCCCAAATCTGGAGGAGGGACAACCCCGACGGTGCCGAGGTCTATAAGCGGCTCAAGGCACTGCCCGGTTTTGGGGAACAGAAGGCCCGAATCTTCCTTGCACTGTTGGGCAAGCAATACGGGTACGACGGCGACGGCTGGCGTGAGAGCGCGGGCGCGTACGGCGAGGAGGGCAGTTACCGCTCAGTCGCCGACATCGTGGACCCCGAATCCCTCACGAAGGTGCGTGAAACCAAGCGTGCGGCGAAGGCAGCGGCGAAGGAGGCGAAGGCCTAGCCGTGGTTTCCGGTGCAAAGTAGCCTCCCTCCTCTTCCGCCGCGCGAGTGGCGGCGTCAAGAGTCTCGTCGCGGTGAGCAATCCAGACAAAGGGGGTCTACCCGGAGATCGGTGAGGGAAAAGTTGCCCACCGCTGCCTGAATTGCCCACCGGACCGGGCAAGCCGTGCGGAACTCGTTAGGCAAAGCCGTGTTCCCGAACGGGCGATTGTAGGAGTCCTGAAACCGGGTATTCCTTTTGGGAGGGGACCGAAGCGAGGAGCCGCGCAGGATTGCCACAGGATCAACGAAATAAGCCGACTTTGTTTCAAGTCGCGGTTACACTGAAATAGGAATCGGAATTGTGAAGAATAACGATTATTTGGCAAATCGGACGCTTTGGCGCACGCCGTGATCTCTTCCATCCGTTTCGAACGAAAGAAGGCTCTCATGGGATTCAGCCATTCCCGTTGACCACTTCCGTCCTGCAGGCTCACAAGCGACTACCCTGTATCCGCAACGCGGCTTGGTAGATAGCGAAGCCCTTCTAGGCAATACTCTGTGGCCTGAGATATCCCGGTCGCTGAACCTTAGACTCCGGTCGAATGACCAGGAAAGCGAATCGCCCCCATGCTCGATCCAGTACCAAGCACCAATAGCCATTCATCAATCGACGAAACCCCCACCGGCCTGACCGATGAAGAGTTGGCGTCTGATCACAGCAGTTCTTACACACGGGCGCTCGCCGAAGTGCGAAGCTGTGTCCTTGAACAGGCCAGAAATCCTGCACAGGCAAAGGTTAGCTTCGATTATTTGATGACCCATGATTCGCTCACCGGATTGCTCAATCGGGGTGGATTTCTGGCGGAGCTTCAGCTCTGCCTTGCAAAGCGGGCCGGCAGGAAACAGCGCCGAGGACTATTGATCGTGGACCTGGATTTCTTCCGGACGGTCAATGTCGGTCTGGGGATCGCTGCTGGGGATGAGACTCTGAGTATCGTCGCGCAGCGGATCCGTGCCGCGGTGCATCCATCTGCAGTCGTCGCTCGGTTGTCGGGTGTCGAATTTGCGGTACTGGCTGACTTCGCCGACGCCGGGGAGGCGCAGTCGGTGGCCGCCGAGCTATTGGAGGCCCTGAGCGCGCCGATGGCGGTTGGCGGGACCAGCATTGAAATCACGGTCAGTATTGGCGTTTCGATGGCCAGCGAAACTGACAACCCTGACCGGCTGGTGGGTCGGGCTGCCGCGGCACTGCACCAGGCCAAGAAGCGGGGCCGTAACCGCTGCGAGGTGGAGTGCAGCATGCACAGCGATCCCGACGACGGCCAGCTGAATCGCCGCGGTGAACTGCGCCGTGCCATCGAGGACGGAGAGTTATGCCTCTTCTTCCAGCCCCAGATTGACCTCGTCAGCGGCCAGATGAACGGATTCGAGGCACTGGTGCGCTGGGATCACCCCGATAAGGGCCTGCTGGCACCTTCAGCTTTCATCGACTTCGCCGAAGAATCCGGGCTTATCCTGCCGCTCGGAGCCTGGGTGATCAACGCTGCCGTCGCGCAACAGGCCACATGGCACCGCTCTGCGGCGGGACGGCCCCCAGTACGAATGTCAGTCAATATCTCAGCCATCCAGCTCAGCGATCCCCGCCTCGAAGAAATGGTCACTGAAGCGCTTGAACGCCATGGTGTTGCTCCGGGGCTCCTGACCCTGGAAATCACCGAAACGGCGCTCACCGCGGATCCAGTTGCCGCGCTGCGGACCCTCGAAATTCTCAAGGCCCTGGGCGTCAGGTTGGCAATCGACGATTTTGGTACTGGCCATTCCAGCCTCACCTATCTCAAGCGCTTTCCGATCGACGAACTGAAAATCGACCGCTCCTTCATTGCCGGGCTCACTACCGACAGCAAGGACCACGCGATTGTTGCGTCCTGCATCCAGCTCGCCCACGCCACGAACCTGATCGCCGTCGCCGAAGGCGTTGAAATGCCAGCCCAGCTACACGCGCTGACCGAGCTGGACTGCGACCTCGCGCAGGGCTACTTCTACACCCGCCCCATGTCGGCGGAGGACCTCGAACCGTGGTTCATTCCGCGGCCCGATAATATGCGCCTGGGAGAACCCCAACTGGTTGGTCAGTAGCGTTGCAGGTTGACCTTGAAAGTCTCGCCGTTGACCGGAGCTGACGTGTGCTCGTGCACAATTTTCCAGTCACCATCGCGGCGCCCCAGAACCCAGGTCAGGCGGTTCTGCATGGAGTCCTGTTCGACGTCGTCGGGCCCAATGTCGCGGTAGGTGATGATGGCGTGCACGGTTGCCAGGTCCTCGGTAACCAGAGTCTGAACGTCATCGAAGTCCACCCTGACGCGCTCATCCCCCACCGAAGCGAACCACCCGGCCACTGATTCCCGCCACGGGTCTGCACCCTGGTGGCTCCACACGTCCCATAAGTCGAAAACCCGGACGTCGTCGTCGTACAGGGCCAGCAGGGCATCAACATCCTTCCCGAATACGGCTGCAGCATACTGTTCGAGAACCTGAGTGATCGACTCTTCATCCATGAAGGCGATCCTCGCATGCCCGACCGATGAACGGAACGGGTACGCGCAAGTCATTTATGACGACCGGTAACGGCCAGGTTTTGACCCAACAAATTTTCTGCCTTAGCGTGATCTCCAGAATCAAGAGTGTCAACCAACGGCCCTGGCCGGTTGACCAGCAACCCTCTCCCGTAGCGGGGTGCTCCAGGTGAAGATTCGGCCGCCGGAACAAGTCCCCGGACGGCAAGTACGGCGTATCCAGAATTGACCCCGCCGAGGGGTCGTCGTGGATACCGCCCGCCATCTTGAAGCGAGCCAGCATGTAACCCCGAGGAAACTCCCCGAATGTCGCTGCAGTTATCGCAGCACTTCACTCCTGCCTATCTGCCTGTCCAGTGGTAACGCCTGGCCCGTGTTATCGGCCGACCGGACCCCACTGACGTACCCCGTTCAAAGGAAAAACCCCCATGAAATCCCGCACCCTTCTCACTATCGCCGTTGCCCCATTCCTCGCCCTCACTGTGGCATGTGGTGGTTCGGGCGAGTCCGGTTCCGGAAATGAAAGCATCAAGCTCGGCGTCGTCGGCGCCAGCGACCCGGAATGGGGCCTGCTCACCGAGGCCGCTGCCGAGGAAGGCATCGAGCTGGAGGTCATCGACTTCGCCGAATACACCCAGCCCAACCCCGCGCTAAGCGAAAGTGAACTGGACCTCAACCAGTTCCAGCACCTGGTGTACCTGGCCCGCTACAACGTATCCAGCGGAGAGGAGCTGGCCCCGATCGGCTCCACGGCCATCTACCCGCTGGGCCTGTACTCAACCCAGTACGGGTCGGTGGAGGAGATCCCCGAAGGATCGACGGTTGCTGTCCCCAACGACGAGAGCAACCTCGCCCGCGGGCTGCTGGTCCTTCAGTCCGCCGGTCTGGTGGTGCTCGACGACGGCGGCAGCGCCTTCTCGACGATCGACGACATTGATGAGGACGCGTCCAAGGTCACCGTCACCACGCTCGAAGCGTCGCTGACCCCCACCTCGCTGCCCGACGTCGCCGCCGCCATCATCAATAACGACTTTGTCCAGGACGCTGGCCTGAACTTCGAGGACGCCATTGCCCAGGACGATCCGACCGATCCTGCCGCCGTCGCGTACGTGAACGTGTTCGCCGCCCGCGCCGGCGAAGAGGGCAACGAGACGTACCAGAAGCTGATCAGCATCTACCAGGAAAACCAGGAGGTGCAGGACGCCGTCCAGGAGACCTCGGGCGGGACCGCCGAGTTCCTTCAGGTCACCCCCGATGAGCTGCAGACGACCCTCGACACCGTCGAGGAAGACACCCGCGCCCAAGGCTAACCAGCCCTCCCTGCCCTGCGGCCAGCTGGCGATCCCGGCTGGCCGCAGGGCCGTTTATCAAGGAACACCATGCCACTCATTTCCCTGCAGGGAGTTACCAAAAGCTTCCCTCCGGGCCGCCGCGGCGACGCTCCGGTGCACGCGATTGACAACGTCAGCCTCGACATCGAGGCTGGAGAGATCTACGGGATCATCGGCTACTCGGGAGCCGGGAAAAGCACCCTGGTCCGCCTGATCAACGCTCTCGAAAAGGCCAGCAGCGGCACCATCATTGTCGACGGCCAGCAGGTCACCAACGTCCCGGACCGGCAACTGCGCAAACTACGTCTCGACATCGGGATGATCTTCCAGCAGTTCAACCTGTTCAACGCCAAAACAGTCTGGAACAACGTCGCCTACCCCCTGCGCGTCGCTGGGAAGAGCCGGGACGAAATCCAGGCGCGCGTCACCGAACTCCTCGACTTTGTGGGACTGGCCGATAAGGCCTCCAACTACCCCGAACAGCTGTCCGGCGGCCAGAAACAGCGCGTCGGCATCGCCAGGGCACTCGCCACCTCGCCAAAAATCCTGCTCGCCGATGAGGCGACGTCGGCGTTGGACCCCGAGACCACCCATGAGGTGCTGCGCCTGCTACGGCGGGTCAATGAGGAGTTGGGCATCACCATAGTGGTGATCACCCACGAAATGGACGTCATCCAGACCCTCGCCACGAAGGTGGCGGTGATGGACAGCGGCCGGATCGTGGAGCAGGGCGATGTGTTCGACGTCTTCTCCAATCCGCGCGAGGCCTCATCCCAACGGTTCGTTTCCACCGTGGTCCGGGGGATCCCCTCACCCGACGAACTCGCGGTTCTCCAGGAGCGGCACACCGGCCGGATCGTCACCTTCTCCTTCCGGGACGGCGACTCCTCGCAAGCCTCGGTGTTCCTCGAGTTGGCGGCCGCCGGCGTCGAGTTCGAACTGATCTACGGCGGCATCAACGACATTCGGGGCCGCGCATTCGGCCATCTCACCCTCGCACTCACCGGGCCCGACGGCGCGGTCGACGCTGCGCTGACCGGGCTGTCCGGTCGCATCACTGTGAAGGAGCTCAGCTGATGGATTCCCTCATTGACCTCACCCCGGAGCTGTGGGTCGCCACTTACGAGACCCTCTACATTGTCGGGTTCAGCCTGTTCTTTGGCGGCCTCGGTGGACTCCTGCTCGGCATCGGGCTTTACACCACCCGAGCCGGCAGTATCCTCGGCAACAGCGCCGTGTTCAGCACCTTGAATATCATCGTGAACATCTTCAGGCCCATCCCGTTCATCATCTTCCTCGCCGCGGCACAACCCTTGGCCAGGGCGGTCACCGGAACCGGAATTGGCAACAGCGCCATCATCTTCACCCTGTCGCTGGCCGCCGCATTCGGGATCAGCCGCATCGTTGAACAGAACCTCCTGACTGTCCAACCCGGCGTGATCGAGGCGGCGCGATCCGTCGGGGCCGGGCGCCTCCGCATCATCCTGACCATCCTTATCCCCGAGGCCCTCGGCCCGCTGATCCTCGGGTACACGTTCATCTTCGTGGCGCTGGTCGACATGTCAGCGGTTGCCGGGTACGTGGGCGGCGGCGGGTTGGGCAACTTCGCCATCCAATACGGTTACCGGCAGTTCAACCCCTGGGTCACCTGGGCAGCGGTGATCGTGATCATCCTGTTGGTGCAAGCGGTGCAGCTGCTCGGCAACGTACTCGCCCGGAAAGCGCTCAGACGGTAGCTTTCCGGCCNGCGGGGGGTCTCGAACGTGGTGATCCCCGGCGCGGGCAGCGCCAGCGGCAACACCACGGCGACAATT
The DNA here is from genome assembly GCF_000294595.1 of Arthrobacter sp. TB 23. Lineage (NCBI taxonomy): Bacteria > Bacillati > Actinomycetota > Actinomycetes > Micrococcales > Micrococcaceae > Arthrobacter > Arthrobacter sp. TB 23. The sequence continues at coordinate 53,455 of NZ_ALPM01000122.1, forward strand.
CGACCCCCGGTGCAATCACACGGAGCGAAACGAAGAAAAGGTCCCTGCAACAGTCTGAAAGGCTATTGGAGGACGAGGTCACGGTGAGCGCGAGCGTGTCAATCAAACCGGTGCTGGCGTCCTCGTCCAGGAAACCTGGATCTAATATTCGCCCGATATTGCCATTCTGGTTAGCACCGATTGAATGTGTGTGCCGAAGTTTGGTGCCCCAGCATCGACTAACGCAGCGACAAGTGTTTTCGAGCCATCACGACAACCCCAATATTGGGACTGCATCCTTAGGGCGGCTAGCACGGCGTCTGACCGACGCTCCATAATGAGACAGAGCATGTCATCGGCCACATAGGTTTCGAATTCAAATAGATCCGCGTAAGGAAAGAAATCTTCATAGTTGTTGGTGACCAGGTAATCGACGCACCCATGATCTGCAGCAGCTAACACATGCGCATCAAACTTATCTTTGCCCTCGACGAGAGTCGGGTCGATATCGTAGCCTCGGATCACTGCTTCGGGAAACGCGTCGGTCAACTTCTTGCGCCAAAGTCCGATGTCCTGATCGGAGGCGGCGGGGTTTCTACGTCGGCGATTGTAGAGCCACTCAGCTAATACGTCTTCGCTCCATCGCAACCCGATGCCTTCGGGGCCGGAATTTAGAGCAATCAGAGCGAACCAGTCTCTAAGAGTTCGCGAATAGAGGATATTCGCGTCAAGGAAGATAAGCGTGGCCCCCGGCTGCATAAGGGCTAGCCTATGCAGTTCCGGGGGCCGTGGCTATGGTCAGAACTAATCTTTGTCGAATCCCAACGAATCTTCGAATTCCAGTAGATCTCCGAAGGACTTTCTCTGATCAGCAAGGCGCGACTCGGCCAGTGAACGAAGATCGGACCGGTTAAAACGGGTATGTGACCCCACCTTATGAGAAGCGATCTGCCCAGAGGCAGCGAGTTTCAACAGGGTAGGGCGCGAGATGCCCAGCATCTTCGCTGCTTCCACACTGGTGAGGGCCTTTGGGAATTGGGTAATACCGAAGGGCTGGCCAGCAGCGGCCAAACGCACCACAGTCTGAAGCAGGTCACTGAGTCCATCGGGCACGACAATTGCCTCCCCGGAAGAAGATTCGATCTTAATCTGAAGGTCGCCAGGATCCACTTCGTCAAAGCGGCGCGATACCTCTTTTGCTTCCTCGCTCTGCGAGGTGGTCACATCGATAGTTCGAACATTTTGGATGGCTGTTAGAGCCGCCATGACAACATCTCCTCTTTTTACTTGCACTTATTATCTGACATATCTGAAATAAGTGCAATCTGGCAACGGCGGTCAGATCGTTGACCGCGTGCGGTGAACGCCGGTGATCCGACCCGCATGGTCAAGATTGCCTGCTGCATCGATCAAGGGCTGTTGTCACCCTGACGCGTTTGCGGAGCCGATCTTTCCCGATTCGACGCCGATGGTGACCCAGTAGGCCAGTTCTGCTTCGTCGTCGAGCTGGTCGCGTGACACTGTCAGCCATCCGCGCCCCATGGGTTTTTCTTTGCCCATGAGCGCCGGCACTGCGCCGCGGCGAAGCAGGTTGTCGTACTCCGCTGGGTTTGCGCGTACCAGTAGGTCACCGGAGCGATCGGCGGCAACAGCCATGCGGTCATTGACCATGAACGAGACGCCGCCGAACATCCGTATTTCCCGCACATTCGGATAGGAGGCGAAGATGTCCCGGAGGCGCCCGGAAAGGTACTCGCGAGCTGAAGCCCTGGTGGTCACGGTCGCCCCTTTGGTTACTGATGCCCTTTGAATATGAGACGAGGGGCAAAATCTGTCAAGCGTTTGGGGGCTGCGGCGCCAACCGGGCACCTGACGACGGCGACGGTTCAGCTGAGTGCGTTCGCTGCCCGCACCAGGAGTCCCGTAGTTAACTGTCCAGGAGTCAGCTCCGGAGCCGTTTCGCTGAGGGAGTCATGCGTCGGTAGCGGGGACGTAGCAATCCGTTCCAGCACCGGAGCCGACGGGCAAGCCAACTCGGGGGCGGCCCCGGTGACCGCCTCGCCGGTACGGGCAGTGACCGCCAGCCAGTCGATGGGACCTGACACTATCTCGGCTGCTACCTCCTCCAGTCCAGGAAGAATGGTCTGCCTGCCCAGGCGGGTGCTGACCATCCAGGCATCACCGAAGGGTTTGACTACTAACCGCTTTCCGGCAATTTCCTGCAGGAGGGCGCCTACGGCCGGCCGCATACCGGTCAGGGTGGCATACCCGGATATTCGGGAGATCCCGGCGCCGCCGGGACAGGCTCCGCACATCGCTAGCCCTCCTGCAGGAAATCATCCCGCGTTTAGTTCTTCTTACACTGGGTTTCTTCTACCTTGAGCAAAACACCGTAAGCAGTGGCCTACGGCATCACGTCGCCGCTGTTGGGGCCGAGGGTCTGGCCCGTGTAGAGGTTACCGCCGGGTGACGAGGCGAGCAGCAGCGCCGTGGGCGCCACTTCCTCAGGCGTGCCGAAACGGCCGACAGGCAGCTCGGCCTGCTTTGCTGCTTTCCATTCATCCGAAAGACCTTCGATCAACGGGGTGAAGATCGGCCCGGGCGCAATGGCGTTGACCAGGATTGAATGCGGTGCCAGCTCCAATGCGAGGGCCTTGGTGAGACCAATGACGCCTGCTTTCGCTGCCACATAGTGCGCCAGACCGGTGCCGCCCTTGATGCCTAACTGCGAGGAGATGTTAATGATCCGACCGCCGCCACGCTTCACCATGTGCGGCGCGGCCCAGCGTGCGGCAAGGAAGACTCCGCGCAGGTCCACATCCATCGTGCGGTCGTAAACCTCCGGACTGAGCTCCAGAAACGGGGTTTCGTCGAGGATGCCGGCGCTGCTGACCAGGATATCGATCCCGCCCAGCAGCTCCGCAGCGGCATCCATGGCGGCCTTGACGTCGTCGCTCTCCATGACATCCACCCGTCGTGCTACAGCAGTGACACCCGTTGACGAACATTCGACGGCCACGGCGTCGGCCTGGGCCTCGTCTACATCCAGCAGGAAAAGGTTCGCACCCTCGGCGGCGTAGAGCCTGGCGATGGCCGCTCCAATACCACTGCCGGCGCCTGTGATGACGGCTGTTTTGCCGCGAAGTTGGGTCATGATCGGGGTCCTAACTGCAAATGGTGGAGGAAAGATGAGCGAGCCGGGGCGTCTAGCTTGGCCAGCGGACGGTGAGGCCGCCGTCGACAATCAGTTGCTGCCCGGTGACGTAGGAGGAATCGTCGCTGGTCAGGAACCTGATCGCTCTGGCGGCTTCGTCCACGTGGCCTACCCGGCCCCACGGAATGATCCCGCCGGCCGCGTCCAACCCGTCCTTCCCCAGGGAATTCGTGCCATCGAGTGACTGCGGGCTTTCGATCAGTCCCGGAATCACAGCGTTGACGCGGATCTTCCGCGGCGCCAGTTCGACGGCGAGGGACCGGCACATGCCTAGCAAGCCAGCCTTCGCCGCCGCGTAGTGACTGTGGTCCTCCCAGCCGTACACCCCGCCAGCAATGGAGGAAGTGGCGACCATCGCCCCGCCGTTGTTCATGCGGGCGGCGCAGGAGCGGAAGGTGCGCATTACCCCGGAGAGGTCCACCGCCATCATGTCCTCCCACGCGTCGTCCGTCATGTCCGCAAGTGATGCGCGCCGGAGGATTCCGGCGGCTCCGATGGCGATGTCCAGCCGCCCGAAGGTGTCGAGGGCGGCTTGTGCCATATTCTCTGTGTCCGCGTAGCTGCGGACATCCACCGGCACTGCAACACATGTGGCGCCTGCCGCCTCCACCAGCGCCACCGTGTCGGCGACGTCGTGCGGATCGCTTTCCAGGTAGCCGACCACCGTGTGGGCGCCGGCGCGGGCATAGGCAACGGCAAGGGCCTGCCCGATCCCGCTGGCGCCACCAGAGATGACGGCTACCTTGCCTTCGAGCCCGTCATCGCGGATCATACTGCCGCCGCCGTGGGGGTGGTGTGCTGCGTGACCTTGCGGGTGCCGACCATGCACAGCGCCGAGATGAAGAGCCCGCCGGTGCCGGTGATGATTGCTGCCCACTGCATTTCCAGGCCGAGGAACAGCATCAGGCTCAGCAGACCGGAGCCTGCAATACCGCCCAAGGGGGCCATCACGTGGGCCACGTTGGTACCCATACCGCGAACGTGGGCAGGATAGGACTCGCCCATGTAGTAGAGCAGGGCGGCGTACGGGCCGGTAAGGAAGAACAGGGTCATCGCGTACATGGAGATGATGAATACGTCGCTGCTTGGGCCAAGCAGCATGATCAAGCTGGCGACGCCGCCGCCAAACCAGCCGATGATGACGGTCTTCTGCCGGCCGATGCGGTCGCCGAGCCAGCCGTGAAACACGTACCCGGCAAAGCCAACCGCGTTGGCGAGGACCAGGATCAGCAGGGCGTTTTCGAAGGTTACCTCCTTGGCTTCCACCAGGACGGTGGTGCCCAGAACAGAGAAGACCTGGATCGCAGCCCAGTTGAACAGCCAGGCCAGCGACAGCAGGATGGTGTGGCGGCGCAGCTCCGGAGTGAAGACGTCCTTGATGCCGGTTTTGTGGTGGCTGCCTTCTTCGAGTTCATGCTGGGCAGCGAGCTCGCGGGCTCCCTCGATGTCCCCGGCGGCCTGACGACGGCGAACCTCCTTGATCGCGGCGAAGGTGGGCGATTCAGGCAGGCGGGAGGCCATGACCGCGACCAGCAAGGCCATGACCGCGGCGACGACGAAACTCCAACGCCATCCGATGATTGGCAGCAACAGTGCCGAGAGGCCCGCGGACAGCAGGGCCCCCACTGGCCAGCCACCCTGGACGATCGAGTACATCAGGCCGCGGTTCTTGACCTTCCGGTAAATTTCGTTGAGGTAGACGGCATTGACCACTTCCTCCGACATGGAGAACCCGGAGAATGACCGGATGATGATCAGGCTGACCGCACCGGCGGCGAGGCCGGTGAACCCTGCCGCTGCCGCACCGCCGAGCATCAGGACGATCAGGGCATTCTTGCGGCCCAACCGGTCGATAATGGTGCCCACCGCGAGAGCCACAATGAAAATACCGACGTGAGCGATGGTGTTCACTGCCGTGGACTCGGCGGCGCTCCAGCCGAAGTCGTCAGCGATCACCGGCAGGAGGGTTCCGAAGAGAGTGAAGTCGTACACCGAGATAACCCAGGCGATGAAACAGACCACTGAGACTTTGCGGACTACCTGCGGGGTAATTTCGACGTCCCAGGGGGCGACTTCGACGGGCGGGCTCTTGGGGGTTGAGGTGGAGGTCATGGCGGGATCCTGTTCTGGTGCCGGGTAGCGGGTTAGGGTGCGGTGCGGGGGTAGCGGGCGGAGAAGTCGCGGGCGATCGTCTCCATGTTCACGAACTCGACGCCGTCGTGGCCGGCGATGTGGTCGAAGAGGCGTTCAAGCATCAACAGGTTCTGGGGCCGGCCGGAGACGTCCGGGTGGATCGTCAAAGGGAACACGGCGTAGTCCATTTCGCGGTAGACCCAGTCGAACTGGTCCTTCCACATCTGCTCAATATCGCGGGGGGAGACGAAACCGTGGCTGTTGGCGCTGCCCTTGATGAACATCATGGGAGGCAGGTCATCGAGGTACCAGTTGGCAGGGATTTCGATCAGGTCGGTTTCCTTGCCGCGAACCAGGGGCTTCATCCATTCCTGGGCGGAGGCGGCGTCGTAGTTGATCTTGGTCCACGAGTCACCCACCCGCACGTAGTAGGGGGTGAAGTCGTTGTGCATGAGGGAATGGTCGTAGAGGAAGCCGCGTTCGAGCAGGATCTCGTTGGTGACGTTGGAGAATTCCCACCACGGAGCCACGTAACCCACCGGCTTCTTCCCGGTGCGGGTGGTGAACAGGTCGATGCAGTGATCCAGCACCTCGGTCTCCTGTTCGCGTGACATCGCGATGGGGTTTTCGTGGCTGTAACCGTGCACGCCCACCTCGTGGCCTGCGGCGACGGTGGCTTCGAACTGCTCGGGGAAGGTTTCGATGGAGTGTCCGGGCCAGAACCAGGTCACCGGCATTTCGCGGTCCTGGGCCACCTTCAGCAGGCGTGGCACGCCAACCTCGCCCGCGAAGATGCCACGTGAGATGTCTCCGGGTGAATCCTCGCCGCCGTAGGAGCCGAGCCAGCCACCCACGGCGTCCACGTCAATGCCTACTGAAACAAAAATCTTCTTGGTCATGCTGTTCCTCCTGGATGGGTTGGTGCTAGGTACTGCGGGGGTGGTTCGGGTCGATTAGCTATGGACGGCGAACCGGTGCGGGAAGGTTATCGGGTCGGGATCCGCTGCCAGCAGCAGAGCGGCAAGGATCCGGGATTGGAAGGGGTTGAGGTCGCGGGCTATGACGGCGCCAGCTCGGACCAGGTCTTTTCCACCGCCGTTGCCGTAGGTCGGTATCACCGGACCCCAGGGGGTGCGGCTGCTCAGAATCACCGGCACGCCTGCCGCGGTGAGGTCGGCGACGGCGGCGGCGAATCCCGCTCCGGCGTTACCGATTCCCGTTCCGGCGAGCACTACCGCGCTGGCTCCCGTCGCTGCGGCATGACGCAGCAGTTCCGGTGTGGCGCCTGGGTAGGCGGTGACGATCTCCACGTGCACGTCATCGAACGCAGCGGTGGGCAGCGGTAACGGCTGAAGACGTGAGGGGGCGGCGGTGACGACGACGTCGTCGCCAGCCAGGTGCGCCACCTCCACCCCTCCGGCAAAAGGACTGGCCGCGGTGGTGTGTGCCTTGCGGGCGCCGCGGGCGCTGCGAATCGAACCGGCGAAGGAAATCAGCACGCCGGCGCCCTGCAGGTGCTTGTCCGCCGCAGCAATGACGGCTTCCGTGAGGTTGCGCGGGCCGTCGGGTGAGTCACTGTCGGCGAGATGTTGCGCCCCAGTGAGGACCACGGGCTTGCGGCTGTTGTGCACTAGATCAAGGAGGAACGCTGTCTCCTCCATGGTGTCAGTGCCATGAGTAATGACGACGCCGTCGACGCCGGGCTCGGCGAGTTCGGCAGCGACTTCCTCGGCGATGATCCGCAGATCATGCAGGTCCAGGGAATAACTCCCGACGGTGAGCAGATCCCGGGACGTGACCTGGTGCGCATCGGACAGCGCAGCTGCCAGCGATTCGGTGCTGTCCGAGGCGACGGCGCCGCCGGGACCTTGCCCGCGGGACGCGATGGTGCCACCCGTCCCTAGTATCCGAATCGAAGCCACGTGCTGTCTCACTCCCTGGTTGTCTTGTCCCCGCGTAGGCGAACTGGTCAGTCAATCGATTGCAGCAAACGTATGCCGCAAACGTTTGTGTAGTGCGTGATAGCGATACTATGGGGAAGTAGATGTGAAGCGCAACACATTTCACAACTGTTTACATTGGGCTCATTTTCGACACGAAATGGAAACATGCACGGCACCGTACCCGTCACACTCAAGCTTTTGGCCACCGAGCTGGGCCTCAATGTCTCTACTGTGTCGCGGGTACTGAATGACCCCGCCGGGGTGGAATCGAAGTGGGCCGCCCCGCAAACCACCGAACGAATATTATCGTTGGCCCGGGAGCGCGGTTACAGCCGAAACCCGCATGCGGCGTCGCTGCGGACGGCGCGCTCAGACACTGTGGGTGTGATTGTCCCGCGACTGCAGGACTATGTGCTGGCCACCATCTATGAGGGCATCGATGAGGCGGCAGCAGAGAACGGTCTGTTCGCGGTGGTCGCCAACTCTCTGGACGACAGCACCAAACAGCGTGCCAAGGCCGAGATGTTGCTGGGCCGGCGCATCGATGGATTGATCTTCGGCGACGCGCACCTGCAAGAGCCATACCTCGACGAGTTGGCCGCCCGCGGCGTCCCGCTGGTGCTCGTCAGCCGCACCTCCGGCGACCATGTCAGCGTCACCTGCGACGACTACGCCGGGGGCAGGCTCATGGCCGAACATTTCCTGGCCACAGGTCGGCGCACTTTTGCGTTGATTGCCGGATCCGAGGCAACGTCAACGTCGAGTGACCGTACCGCCGGATTCGTTGATGTGCTGACCGACGCGGGACTCAGAATCCCCGCTGAATGGGTCATACACAACGGGTTTGATCCCGCAGCCGGCCAGGAAGCTGCGGCGCGGATACTGGCGTCCGGCCGGATGCCGGAGGCAGTCTTTGCTGTCAACGACTTCGCGGCAATCGGTGCCCTGGGGGTGTTTCAGGAAGCTGGACTGTCGGTTCCCGATGATGTTGCGGTGGGGGGCTTCAACGACACCCCGCTTGCCGCCGGCGTGAACCTGACGACAGTCCGCTCGCCCATGCACGAGATGGGGCGCCTTGGGCTACAGGCATTGCACTTGTTGATGGCCGGCGGCGCCCCGGAGAGTCTGCGTCTGTCTCCGGAATTGGTGGTGCGCGTCAGCGCTTAGACGGTGGGGAACAATAAGGTACATGTGCACACGATTAGGGGTTGCCGGCAGTAACCAGCGGACGGTTGGCGGGGGAACATGAGTCTGGTCTATCTTGGCGCGCTTCTCTTCTCGCTCGGTGGCTCGGTGCTCCTGGATTGGAGGTTTCGCCTCACGTTCTGGCGGGACGCCCGCAAAGCCTTTTGGACCATGACCCTCGGGATTGTCTTTTTCATCATCTGGGACCTCTTCGGTATCGCGCTCGGGATCTTCTTTCGCGGCGTTACCGACCTCATGACGGGAATTCTTCTCGCGCCCGAGCTGCCCCTTGAGGAACCGTTCTTCCTCGCGCTGCTGTGCTACACCACCCTCAATGTGCTGGGGGCGGTCGCCGTCCGGGAGCGAAAGGCGGCGGCGTGACATATCTAATCCTCAACATCATCTTCTTCATTCCAATTCTGGTGATTGCAGCCTGGGCCTATCGGACGCGACGCCAGCTGCTTCCCAGCCGGCGGGCAATCGGAATCACTCTGATCGTGCTGCTGCTGGCAACTGCGGTGTTCGACAACGTGTTGATCGCCGCTGGCATTGTGGACTACAACCCTGACCTCATTCTCGGCATCCGGCTGGCGCTGGCCCCCATCGAGGACTTCGCTTACACCGTCGGGGCTTGCATCCTGCTGCCGTCGCTGTGGGCACTTGTTCCGGGCCGGGCACCCAACCAGGAGTCCAGCTCCAGCCCGGCACCCCACCCCGGCGAGAGTGGCGGAGGCTAGAAGCAGCAAGCCATTGACAGCAGATTTCCGCCCTACTAACGTCTCCATCACAAGTCCATACCTTTGATCGCTCTCGCCACTTTGTGCCAGCCCTGCGGCTGACTCGAAGTGGCTTCCCTATTTCAAAGTTTCCCTCTTCGTTGTGCGAGGAGTGCCATGAGCAGTGTTGGTTTGTTGTACGTCGGCGCGGTTCTCTTCATGAATGGCCTGATGTTGATTGGGCTGGTCCCGGGCAAGTCCGCGGCCATCCTCAACTTCTTCGTCGGGGTCATGCAGGTAGTCTTCCCGACCATCATCCTCATTCAGTCCAACAACGATCTGGCGATCATCTTCGGTGCGGCAGGGCTGTATCTGTTCGGGTTCACTTATCTCTATGTCGGGATAATCCAGATGACCGGGATCAGCGGCGAAGGCCTGGGGTGGTTCTCCGTCTTTGTTGCAGCCTGCGCCGTGGTGATCGGCATCCTCCAGTTCACCCTGGTGGGCGACCCTGTGTTCGGGGTGATCTGGTTGACGTGGGCCGTCCTCTGGTTCCTCTTCTTCCTCCTGCTTGGCTTGGGGCGGGATTCCCTGACCTTCACCACGGGCTGGTTCACCATCTTCGTCGCGCACATCACCGGGACCATTCCCGCGTTCTTTCTCCTGACCGGCAGGTACGAGACAAATGACGGGTACGCCGTCCTGGTAGCAATTGCTGCCGCAGCCGCTCTGGGCGCAGCCTTCTTCCTGGGCCGCCGAGGCATCCCGCGGGGCAAAGCGTCGCAGGAAAACCAAGCCGTGGCGCCTGCGTAGGAAACAACCCACAGAAAGGACAGCCTGACCGATGCCGATCTACGAATACCGGTGCCCCGAATGCAGCATCTTCGAGGTCATCAGCCCGATGAGCGCGGCCTCCGATCAGCAACCCTGTCCTACCTGCGGCGGCGCCGCCCGACGGAAGATGAGCGCGCCCAACCTGTCCAAGGCCGGCTCGTCGGCCTTCCAGCTCATTGATTCATCGGAACGCAGCGCCTCAGAACCGGCGGTGGTCAGCGGGGCGTTGCCGTCCAGGTCCAAACGCAAGAGCCAGCCCTACACGACCAATCCACTTCACAGTAAGCTGCCGCGTCCCTGACCCACGGTGTGCGGCCAACCCAGAGGAGATGAAATGCCCGACGTCATATTTCCACTCGACTCCGCCAAGAAGTTCGAGGATCAGGAAAAGATTGGCCACAACCGGTGGCACCCGGAGATCCCTCCAGTGGCTACGGTCAAGCCGGGTGACTCCTTCAGGGTCCACTGCCGAGAGTGGTTCGACGGCGCGATCGTCAACGATGACTCCGCCGACGACATCCTCAACGCACCCCTGATGACTGTCCACAAGCTCAGCGGCCCCTTCGCCGTCGAAGGCGTAAAGCCCGGCGACCTCCTGGTCGTCGACATTCTCGACGTCGGACCGATCCCGCAGGAAGACTCCGGTCCGTTGGCGGGGCAGGGCTGGGGGTACACCGGCATCTTCTCGCGGAACAACGGCGGCGGCTTTCTCACCGAGCAGTTTCCCGACGCCTATAAGGCGATCTGGGACTTCTCCGGCCAGGTGGCCACCTCACGGCACGTACCCGAGGTCTCCTATGTGGGGCTGATCCACCCGGGCCTGATGGGAACCGCTCCATCCGCCGAGCTCCTTGCCAAGTGGAACAAGCGCGAGGGCGACCTGATCGCCACCGATCCCAACCGGGTACCGCCGTTGGCCCTCCCGCCCGAGCCGCAATTCGCGGTGCTCGGTGGCCTTCCGGCGTCGGAGTTTGATCGGGTTGCGGGGGAGGCTGCCCGCACAGCGCCGCCCCGGGAAAACGGCGGCAACCAGGACATCAAGAATCTGTCGAAGGGGACCAGGATCTTCTACCCTGTATTCGTGGACGGGGCGAACCTGTCACTGGGAGATCTCCACTTCTCCCAGGGCGACGGCGAAATTACCTTCTGCGGTGCCATCGAGATGGGCGGGTTCATCGACCTCCGGGTCGATGTCATCAAGGGCGGAATGGAAACCTACGGGGTGAGCGAGAACGCCATTTTCATGCCGGGCATCGTCGACCCCCGCTACAACGAATGGATTGCGTTCTCCGGCACCTCGGTAACCCTGGATGGGAAGCAGCACTATCTCGACTCCCATCTGTCCTATCAGCGGGCCTGCCTGCACGCCATCGACTACCTCACCAAGTTCGGCTACAGCCCGGAGCAGGCCTACCTGCTGCTGGGGTCGGCGCCGATTGAGGGCAGGCTGTCCGGTGTGGTGGATATCCCCAACTCCTGCTCAACGGTGTACCTCCCGACGTCGATCTTCCACTTCGATGTCCGCCCCTCGGCCTCCGGTCCACATCAAATTGATCCCGGGATGGGGGCACCGAAGTCGCACAACGTGTAACTCAACGTCCGCAGACTGCCGGTGCCAGTGGGCGGGGACGCCACTGGTGCCGGTATTACGGGCCCTGCGTTGGTCGGCAGTAGGCAATCCGCGACAAACCTTAGGTGCGGATGACTCGTTGTTTCCTCGCAGCGGAAATAGCTGCTGTGCGGTTGTCGACGCCTAGCTTCTCGTAAATGTGGACGAGGTGGGTTTTGACCGTGGCTTCACTGATGAAGAGGTCCTTGGCAATTTGACGGTTCGTCATTCCGGTCGCGAGGAGACCAAGGATTTGCACCTCCCGGCTGCTCAACGAGGGGGCGGGATTTTGGATCCGCCCCATCAGCCGGGCTGCCACCTGAGGGGCGAGCGCGGTCTGGCCTGCCGCGGCGGATTGCACGGCCTGGCGGATTTGTTCCGGCGGCGCGTCCTTCAGCATGTATCCGCTGGCCCCGGCCTCGACCGCGGCCATGATATCGGCATCCGAATCGTACGTCGTCAGAATGAGCACGGGTGGTGCGGAATCGAGCTTCCTGATTTCCCGGGTAGCCGTTACACCATCCATTCCAGCGCCCATCTGCAGGTCCATGAGAACAACATCCACCGGCTCGGCCAGACTCGCCGCCCGGCTGAGGGCAGATAACGCTTCGGCCCCGTCGGAGGCCTCCGCAACCACCGTGATGCCTTCGAAATCGCTGAGCATGGCTCTTAGCCCGGCACGAACCACTGGGTGATCATCGACGAGGAGAACCCTGATCTCAGGCATGAGATTCTTCGATGTCGAAAGGGGCCAGGGGAAGACGGATAGCGACAACTGTCCCTTCACCAACGGTTGACTCAATGTCCACCACCCCACCCATGGAGGTGACCCGTTGGCGCACAGATTGCAAGCCGAATCCTGTGCCGTCGGACCGAAGCGGCGGATCTGAGAGGGTAGCCGGGGCGTCGAATCCGGTGCCGTTGTCGTAAACATCCAGGGTGACATCCGGTCCGAGGAACCCGAGCGTCACGACGGCGGTGCTGGCCTGGGCGTGCTGATCAACGTTGGAAAGGGTGGATTGGGCGGCTCGCAGGAGGGCGACTTCATACGGTGGGGGCAACGGGACAGGTTCGCCGTCGAGCTCAAACCGGCACCTCAGGGGTGAACCGTGTGCTGCGGCCTGACGTTCGGCCGTGGCGCAGATTCGGCGTAGCCGGGTCACGAGTGAGTCGGCGTTGGCATTGTTGGAGCTCAGGCCGCGGACAAAACGTCGTGCTTCGTCGAGGTTCTCTGAGGCCGTCACTTGAATGGTGCGAATTCTTTCCTGCGTGAGCGCGGTTGACCCGGCCTCGAGCGACGTTTCAGCGGCGCGGGAAATCAGAACGATACTGGAGAGCCCTTGCGCCAGGGTGTCGTGAATTTCCCGAGCCAGTCGCTCACGTTCAGCGAGGACCCCCGATTCATGTTGGGTTCGGGCAAGGGCCGCTCTGGTGTTGCGTAGTTCATCCAGTGCTCGGCGCTGGTTGACTCCCTCGGAGTAGAGGCTTTCGTAGACCATCGCCATGACCACGGCAAAGACGGCACCAAGCCCGGGCCCGATAATCATTGCCGCATGCAGTTCACCACTGTGGTTCCATTGGGCCGCCGACACCGCGCCGGTCATCAGGAGGACGGCAACAATCGCGTGCCTGGTATGAAGCAGATGAAGGTGAAGAAAAAACAGGGGAAAAGCGAGCCACGAAAAGTCTGCGCTGAGCACTAGAAGGACCAGCCAGAGCAAGGTCACACTGGCCAGCCAGATCTTGCTGTAGCGACGAGGTTCCAACCTCCAGGGCGGTATCTCTCCGTCAGCCACGCGCTTCTCAGCCAGTGTCCCGGCGAGGTAAAGCGCACCCAGAACGGCAGAAATCATGATGACCATCCAGCTGGCCGCCCGCTGGGGTGTTGCCACTGTGCTGACGGTGCCGACAACGAGGAGTGTTGCGAAACCCAGATGAAGGCTCACCCGCAGCACTTTCAGTACCGCTGCTCCGGTGTGAACCTCGGGCACCGGAGTAGTAGGAGCGGTCATGTGTCCAGCTTATCGGGGCGATATCCGGCGGGCATCAACCAAACGATTGATCGCAGGGTCATCCCCTCCATGTCAGCCAATCAACCGTGATCACGATGTGCCGGCAGGCAGTTCACCTCAGAGTGGATATAGGCCCTCAGAGGCTACCGACCTACCAGCTCACCTGCACCGAAAGAGGAACAAAGCATGTTTTTAGCACTACGAGATATTCGTTTCGCCAAGGGACGTTTTGCCCTGATGGGATCCGTAGTTGCACTGATCACTCTCCTCCTGGTCATGTTGTCCGGTCTGACCGCCGGGCTGGCAAATCAATCGACGTCTGGGATCGAGCAGCTCGACGCTACAACCATCGCGTTCGGCGCTCCCGATGGCGATGAGCCGAAAGCTTCCTACACGGAATCCCAGGTGAGCGCCGATCAGCTCCGCGTCTGGCAACAGGCTGACGGAGTCCTGAAGGCGGAAGCCTTGGGCATCAGCCAGGTTCGGATCCAATCCGGGGGAACCTCCAACGCCGCGGTTTTCGGGGCCGTCCCGGATGGTGCGCTTGCTCCGGGCCAACTGCGCGCCGGTAGCGTGGTTGTCAGCCGGCAGCTATCCACCGACCTGGCGCTCGCTGTCGGGGATACCGCCAAGATCAACGGCACCGATCTCCAGGTGGCAGCCATCATCGACGATCAGTGGTACAGCCACACCCCGGTAGTTTGGACAACCCTGACGGATTGGCAGAACCTCTCGCGAGTCTCTGACCCGAATGTCATCGGAACGGTCATCGCCGCCACTTACGACGACGCCGCGGGCCAACTGCCAGACATCGACGGTGCGGCCCGAACCACCAGTACGACGACGACGGAGAGCTTCGGCGCCCTGGCCTCCTTCGGATCGGAAAACGGATCACTGAAGATGATGCAGGGTTTCCTCTACGGGATTTCGGCTTTGGTGATTGTCGCCTTTCTCACCGTGTGGACAGTCCAGCGCACCCGCGACATCGCTGTTCTCAAGGCCTTGGGTGGTTCCAACAAATACATCCTCGGTGACGCGATGACCCAGGCAGCGATTGTCCTGGTTGCGGGCGCCAGCCTCGGAGGGGTCTTGGGGTTGGGTGGCGGATTCATCGCCGTCCAGGCCGCACCCTTCACGATCTCACCAGCCACCACTCTCGTCCCGATCGTCGGCATCGTTGTGCTGGGTTTGGTCGGATCAGTGCTGGCGGTCCGCCGCGTCACCAGGATCGACCCGCTGATCGCCCTCGGCGGCAACTAAAACCATCGATAGCCTTTCACCGAGCAAAGAGGGACACCCAATGAACGCAAACAACACACCCGCCCTGAATCTGGTCAACGTGACCCTTGAATACCCCGATGGCGACTCGGGCACCCTCAAGGCCCTGGACAACGTCAACCTGGCAGTCGCCGCCGGAACGATTACCTCACTGGTCGGACCGTCGGGCTCCGGTAAATCCAGTCTGCTGGCGGTCGCGGCGACCCTTGTCCGCGCAACTAGCGGGCACCTCGCTATCAACGGAAACGACGCCACTGCGCTGACCGATCAGGACCGAACAACACTGCGCCGCGAGGAGGTGGGCATCATCTTTCAACAGCCCAACCTTCTGGCATCGCTCACGGCCATGGAGCAGCTCATCATCGGAGAACACCTGCGTGGCACCGCGCCCCGAGTGGCCCGCCCCCGGGCAATGGAAATGCTCGACGTTGTTGGCCTGTCCGATGCTGCCAGCCGCCGCCCACATCAACTATCCGGTGGGCAGCGTCAGCGGGTCAACATTGCCCGGGCACTGATGGGAGAACCATCAGTGCTGCTAGTCGATGAACCCACGGCGGCCCTGGACCATGAGCGATCCGATTCGATCATCCGGTTGTTGTGCAGCATCACCCGCGAATTCCGGGTGGCAACCGTCATGGTCACCCACGACACCGAATTCGTTCCGCTCACCGATGCTGTAGCCACCATGCGTGATGGCAGGCTCTCCGCATCCGAACTGATCGCATCCTAGAGACTGCGTACACGACGGTGGCGCTATTGACTAGGCGAGCTGATTGAAACGGATGAGGTTGCCGGCGGGGTCGCTGAGGGCGCAGCCGCGCACGCCGGCAGTGGATTTTTCAGCTGCCATCGGCGGGGGTAACTGTTCCGGCGGTGTCCCCACCGTCGATGACGAACTCGGCTCCTGTTACGAAGGACGATTCGTCGGACGCTAGGTAGAGGACAAGGTTGGCCACTTCTCCTGGGTGGCCCACCCGGCCGAGTGCGACCCGGCTCATGTCGATGGGCACGTTTTCGGTCATGGGTGTGGAGATGACACCCGGATGAATGGAGTTGACCCTGATTCCGTAGCGTCCCAGATCAAGTGCGGCGCTCTTGGTGAGCCCGCGCACACCGAACTTGGAGGCGGTGTAGGCCGAGATCGCCTCATAGCCCCGGATCCCGGCTATCGACGAGATGTTCACTATCGAAGCGCCCCTGGACCGCTTGAGTGCTGCGATTGAGGATTTGATCCCGATGAACGTGCCCGTCAGATTGATACCGATAACCCGGTCCCACTGCTCCAGCGTGTAGTCCTCAATGGGTGCGAAATCCACGACGCCGGCATTGTTGATCACCACATCCAAAGCACCGAACATCTCAACGGCAGCGCCGACTGCTGCTGACCAGTCCTGAGGGCTGGTCACATCCAGATGCACGTAGTGAACCCCGGAGCCTATCCGTTCCGCGGTCTGCTGGCCTTCCGCGTCGAGGACGTCCCCGATGACAACCTTGGCTCCTTCGCCATGTAAACGGGCAGCCACTGCGGCTCCGATGCCGCGCGCACCCCCACTGATCAGTGCCACTTTGTCGATGACGCGGTCCATGTCACGTTCCTCTCGGTTAGTCAGGTGGTTGTCGGCGTCGGTAAGGTTGCCGACGTCGTGCACGGCATAGGCGGTGCGGGTTTCCCCGGTCAGCCGCGGCTGATGGGGACCTTCTTCGGTGCGGGGGCCTCAGCGGGTTCTTTCGGTACCGGTAGGCGTACTTCGAGTACCCCGTTGACGTACTGGGCCTTGATGTCTTCTTCCTTGACCCCGGCGGGAAGCGGGACAGTGCGGCTAAAGGAGCCGTAGCGGAACTCGGAGTGATAATCGTCCCCGTCTTTGTGTTCCTCATGTTCCCTCCGTTCGGCACGGATGTTCAGGAACCCCTCGTCCAGGGTGATTTCGATGTCCTTATCGGGATCGACGCCGGGCACTTCTGCCTTGACTACCAGATGGTCGCCGTCAACATATTCTTCTACGCGGATCGGCGACGCACCCCGTTTGGTATCAAACAGGCGGTCCATTGAATTGAGCAGGTCCAACGGGGACCACCTCGACAGGTCAGACATGGCAAGTCCTCCAGAGCTAGGAAGCGCGATAGTCCCTGCAGGGACCTATGGTCCTCCAAGTAAAGACCTGCCAAAAAAGCCTCGACAGGGACCAAAGCCCTGACCTTCAGCCTTCGGGGAGCGGCTAGACCTGCCGGATGGAGGCGCGCACGATGACAGGCATCTCCACGAGATGCTCGCCGTGAGGAGCCGTCCCGTCCAGCAGTAGTTCGACGGCACGGGCGCCCATTCCCTCGTGCGGAAGGGCTATCGTTGTCAGCCCGGGACGAAGGTACGAGGCGATTTCGTCGTTATCGAACGAGACGATCGAGACGTCGTCGGGCACCCGGAGCCCACGCTCCGTCAGCGCTTGATAGGCGCCGAAGGCGAGGGGGTCGTTGAGGCACAGCAGCGCTCGCGGGAGGACAGGTTCAGCGAGGAGCGCCTCCACCGCGGTGAACCCCTGCTGGGGTGCCCATTCCCAAATCGATTCCTCCCGCTCGAAGGTCAACCCGCGGTCCTGCATTTCTGCCCGAGTCCCCGCCAGACGCCGTGCGACGGTGGTCGACCGGAAGACATCCCGCTCGATCTCCTGGCTGTGGCCCAGGAGGACAATGCCCTCGCGGTGGCCGGCGTCGGCCAGCAGTGACACAGCCGCTCGTCCACCGCGTTCCTCATCGGGCAGGACCGACGTCGAGTGGCTGTCGCTGGTGGCGTTGAGCAGTACCAGGCGAGTGTTATCCGGGAGGACGGGAGCCACCACTTCCCGGGAACGCATGGTCGCGAAGACGATGCCGTCCACCTGCCGATCCAGCAGCGCGGCAATGGCTTCGGTCTCGCGGGTGGGGTCACCGCCGGTCTCGGCCAGCAGGATGACGTGCTCCGCCTGTTCGGCGGCGGCCAGCGCTCCCTTGATCAAACCGCTGGCGAAACGCGTGGACGCGACGGTGTCGGAGATGAACCCGATCGTTTGGGTCTTATCCACCCGGAGGCTGCGGGCCGCCACATTCGGTCGGTACCCTAACTCCGCTGCGGCGCGGTGGACGCGGTCGCTGGCGTCCTTGGACAGTCTGGTGTCCGGGCGGCCATTGAGAATCATGGACGCAGCCGACGACGACAAACCGGCCCGACGTGCGACGTCGGCAAGGGTCACACGCCTGGTTGTCATTAGTTCCTCCTGCTCGATGCTAGCTCTCCATAACGACTTGGCAAACCACTTGCATAATCGCTGAATAAGCTCCAAGCTGGGTGCTGAATGGATTTAGCATTCATCACTATGGATCTCCTGAAGAGAATCGTCGACGAAGGAGTCACCTATGAATTCACCACAACGGCGCCCTGGCCGCCGTCGACCCGTTGCCGTAGTAGCCTTCATGGCCGCCGCCTCCCAGCGCCAGTTTGTCCGCGCCCTGCTTCAGGGTGCCGTCAAGGGCTGACGCCGCTTCACTTCCCGCTTCAACCAAGGATCATCACCATGAGCTTCACTCTCGCCGACCACTGGGTCTGGGATTTCTGGCACGCCGACGACGGCGACACGCACCACCTCTTCTACCTTCACGCCCCGAAGTCGCTGGGGGATCCCAATCTCCGGCACCGGAACGCCCGCGTGGGGCACGCCACCTCGACGGACCTGACGACGTGGGAGGACCACGGAGTGGTGCTTGAGCCGGGGGAGTCCGGTTCCTTTGATGGCAGCGCCACCTGGACCGGCAGCGTAGTCCGCGGTGACGACGGGGTGTGGAACATGTTCTACACCGGGTCGCGGTTCCTGTCCCCGGATGCGGTGACCAATGTGGAGACGGTCGGCCGGGCTCTCTCTTCCGATCTTTCGTCCTGGGTTAAGCAGACCGACCCCATCTCGGCGGACCCGCGCTGGTATGAGACTCTCACCGATGCCACCTGGCATGAGGAGACATGGCGCGATCCGTGGATCCACCGCGATTCCACCGGCCTGTGGCACATGCTCCTCACCGCACGATCGCGATCGGGCGTTGGGCGGGACCGGGGCGTCATCGGTCACGCGACGTCAACCGATCTCGAGCAATGGACCGCCCAGCCGCCGTTGAGTGAGCCGGGTGCGGGGTTCGCCCACATCGAGGTGGTTCAGCTGGTGACCATCGAGGGTCGGCCAGTACTGCTCTTCTCCTGCGATACCGGACATCTCGCCGGAACGCGAGAAGCGGACGGAGTGCAGGGCGGGATCTGGGCGCTGCCCCTCGCATCGGATTCTCTGGCTGGTCCCCTCGACACTGCTGCTGCAATTCGACTGACCGACGAGGACCTCTACGCTGGCCGCGCGGTGCAAACCCGATCGGGGGAGTGGGTGCTCCTGGCGTTCGAGAACGTTGATAGGGAGGGAACCTTTATCAGTGGTATCTCGGATCCTTTACCCTTGTCCTGGGCGACGGATGGATCACTTTCAGTTTCAATTGCACGAGCAAAGGTCAGCGCGTGAGCGAAAAGCACGGTATTCATGGCTCAGTCGATGGGCGCTTCGCCTCGGTGCGGGACGCCTTTGCAGCCGCCTTCGAGGGCAAGCCCCGGATGGGCGCGGCCCTGGCGGTCCACCACCAGGGAGAACTGGTGGTTGACCTGTGGGGCGGAGTGGCTGACGCCCGCGATTCCACACCCTGGACCAGCGACACTTCGACGGTCGTCTTCTCCTGCACCAAGGGGATCATGTCGATCCTCATCGCCCGCCTCGTTGAAGCCGATCGGTTGGACTATGACAATCCGATCACCGACATCTGGCCGGAGTTCGGCGCCCACGGCAAAGACAAGGTCACCATTGGTGATGCGCTATCCCACCGCGCGGGAGTATCGGCACCCCGACGGTCAGTAACCCTTGAGGAAGCGCTCGACTGGGACACCATGACCGGCTTGATCGCCGGGCAGGAACCCTTGTGGGAGCCCGGCTCCGGGTACGGGTACCACGCGCTGACGCACGGCTGGATTACGGGCGAGATTATCCGCCGGGTCACTGGAAAGATGCCGGGTGAGTACCTGGCTGACACCCTCACGGGACCACTGGGCGCCGACCTGCGGGTGGGCGTCCCTGCCAACGAGCAGGCCAACGTTGCCCACCTGGAGGCAGGTGAAAGTCTCCGCGAGTTGGTCCAAATGCAGATTGCTGCCGCCGAGCCCGGAGTCATTGACTGGCCCATCCATGCGATGACGCTGGGGGAGGCCTTCCCTCAGGAACTGGTCAGCCCGAACTCCGGTTTCAACCGGTCCGACGTCCGGGCTGGTTTGTTTCCCGGAGCTGGCGGCATCGCGACCGCCCGCGGGCTGTCGGCTGCCTGGTCATCGGTCATCCATGACACCGCCACCACCCGTCGACTCGACCCGACGGTTCTCAAACTGGCCACCGAGGCACGAAGCGAAGGAGCGCCGGTGTTCCCTGCACCCGCTCCGTGGCCTCGTTGGGGAGCGGGTTTCCAGCTCGATTCCGAGGCACGGCACTACGTCTCTGCCGACGGGTTCGGTCACGACGGCGCTGGCGGGCAAGTCTCGTTTGCTGAACCGGAACTGGGTCTCAGCATCGCCTTCGTGACCAACTGGATGGTAGCCGGCGATTACCAAAGAGCCACGAGCATCGTTGACGAGCTACGAAAAATCCTACAGGGCGAGCGAAATTCCGGCGCTAGGGGTACTGAATATACCCCGCAGTCTCCTACCTAGATAATCCAGATACATAAGGACCTTGAACGCTGGCAGGCGCCATCTGTACAACTGCTTCTGGACTGGTTCCCGACCGGCTTTCGCCTTCCGCGTTATGTGTAGCTCGTGATGTCGGTCGCAATCGACAGATGCGTAGAATGATGGAACCGCCGCTTTAGATCACGGTGAATCTGGGGAATGGCCGACTGTTGAATCTATTCAGCTCGACGGAGATCTTTTTCAATATACGGGCTCGCTGCGGTATCCGTCTTCGCCCTTCAGTTTGTGACATAACGCGGAGGACGCGCAAGGCGCACAAGAGGACGGGATCTCCTAGTAGGCGAGCTACAGGCCTACCAGTTCGGTGTCATTGACTATGGCGTGTTGTATGGCTATAAGTGGGACGAATGAGCCGAATTGCTACTTACACCGACAAAAGGCTCCTTCCGCTGCTCAATCTCGGATGGTAATCTCACATCATGTCAAGTGTTTCGAGCCGGACAGCCTATGTTCTTTTAGCCAGCGTCGAGGACGAATTTCGTTCGATCGTTGATCATTTTGCTAAGGAGCAAGACCCACGTGCCTTGGTGAGTGAGGACCTCTTCGAGGCCGCAAACGAGCGCCGAGCACGCGATGGTCTCCAAAACCCAGCGCAGAACTTAGCGCAGATATTGCCGTACCTCGATTTTCATGACAGTTATGAGCTTGCCAATTCCTTGGGGAAATCGCTTCCAGCCGAACTCCGCGAAGGATTGCAAGGATTGTCTACTGCGGTAGGAAAAATAACTGGCATAAGAAACCGAGTCGCTCACAATCGCCCCCTAGACGTGGATGATTTGCCAGCGGTGGTGGACTTTGCTCGGGATCTGTCGAAAATTGGCGGTTGGCAATGGGCGAAAGTCAGGGAAACCGAAGAGGAGTTAAATTCGGACCCAGGGTACATATTCCGCGCAGCCGCTCAGCTTATTGTGGATCCGGATTCCTCCGTGGCTAATAACCTCCCGACACCGGACTTCGACGAAACCTCTCTTCTTGGCCGGAAGGACGAACGTAGGCAAATAATGCGTGCGCTTAGAGGCTCTTGGCCAGTCATTTCGATACTGGGAGACGGAGGGATTGGCAAGACCGCTCTCGCTCTTCAGGTCTGTTACGACTTGGTGGAGCAGTCCTCGTGTCCATTTGAAGCCATTGTGTGGGTCACAGCGAAGAATGCTCAGTTAACATCAACAGAGATTATCCGGATTGAATCGGCCGTGGAGGACTCACTAGGTCTGTTTGCATCGGCGACTGAGGCACTCGGTGGCACTGGAGACTCTAGTCAAAGTATCGACGAACTGCTAGGCGTTCTTGAGAGCTTTCCTACACTGCTAGTACTCGATAACGTAGAAACGGTGCTGGACGAGAAATTTCCCCAACTCCTTCGCGACATACCGCTCGGTAGTAAAGTTCTGATAACCAGCCGTATCGGTGTTAAGACCGAGAATCCATATAGGTTGGCCGGTCTTTCGTTGGATGACGCGGTCAAGCTAATCCGGATACTGGCTCGGGCGCGGGGAATCGATTTAGAAGCGATTGCCAGGCACGAGGATCTCACTGATTGGGCGCGGAGCATGAACTGCCATCCGGCCTACATTAAGTGGTTTATATCGGGCCTTCAATCTGGTCAACTACCTGAGCGACTGCTAAGTGATAACGGGCTTGTCCTTGACTACTGTATGTCAAACGTATTCGATTATTTGGGCCCAACTGCCAAAGCGGCGCTTCGGGCAATGTTGGTAGTCCCTGGCTCCCATACGATGGCCGAGCTAGCGTTTCTAACAGATTTGGACTCTTCGCAGATTCAGCAAGTTGTGCTTGAATTAACCACTACAAACTTCGTGACGCAAGTTCGGAGCGGGGCATCGGGCACTGCTCTGGAACTAAGTGATTTCGCCCGATCTTATCTTCGCCGGTCTCTTTCAATCGACGGAGGCGAAAGGCAGCTACTGACTGAGAAGCAGAAACAGCTTTACACGGTCGGTGGTGGTCTTAAAGCCGCTCACGCACTCTATCCCTTCAGCGCAGATACCATTGATGTACGTGGTGTAGGCGATTATTCGGCGGCAAAGCATCTGCGTGAAGCACTCGACTTTGCCGACCAGGGAAGAATCGAGGAAGGCCTTCGTCTTTGCGCGGAGGCAGCGGAGCTAGCGCCTGGCTACCATGAGGCGGCAAGAGTAGAAGCATACTTGCACGAAAGGTCGACCAATTTTGGCGAAGCGTTTGAGGCATACTCTCGGGCTAAAGATCTCGCGCCCGAGGATTCCTACGTTGCTTATTTCTTCGGGGAGTTCCTGGTCCGTTCTGGATTCAATCCCTCTTATGGGCTAAGGGAGCTTCAGCGAGCCGCCAATCTTGAACCAGAGTCGGCGTTACTGCAACTGGCCATCGCAGATGCCCATTTAAGTTTGGGGGATCCTCGGTCAGCCATGGATGCCGCTGCGTACGCGGTTGGTGAAGTGACGCCGACCACCGATAAGATAAATGCGACGTACGTGCTGTGGCGTGCATCTGCCTTTCAAGTCCAAGCGCTTTCGCGTGAACAGAACTGGGCCCAAGCAGCTGAAGACGTCGAGTTCGCGGTCGGTGCTACGCAGGACCTGAGTAATGAAGATCTTTCCTTCGAGACCCTTGATTTTATGTTATGGATTGAAGGAATGGCTCGATCAGGCTCGGTGGAGTGCGCGGAGAACTACATAGCTTCACGTCTCGTAAACCTGGGCAACCAATTGCGCGACGGGCGAATGCGCGTTGACTCTGAACATGAACACAGAGCGATAGGCACAGTCACACATGTGGACCAGAAGGGATTCGGATTCTTGCGTTCGTCGAGCGAACAGCACTATTTTCACGCAAGTGGGATGTGGGACCGTCGCCTTTTCGATGACCTTACGGCCGGATCTATAGTGGCCTTTACGCCAGGGGATCTTCCTACGGAAGGCAAGCCACATGCCCTTTCCGTGAATTGGATAGGGTGAGGGGTTGCTAAACGATAAAAAAAGCCTCGATTGTTTTCTGTCGCTGTGTCGCTAAGTGCCCGCGAACTTTGTGGTCGGGGAACGATTACGCGTTTCAAGCGCCTAATCGTCGAGAGGGCTTGCATGATTATTGGATTCAAGCGAAGTATCCGCTGATTCCAATAAAGGCGGTATATTCATCCCGCAACGTTGGATTGCGATTTCCCAGTGTACTATACGGAATCACACCCGTGCGGCTCCGGCAACACCTTTTCTAGGGCGAAACCAAGGCGGCTTTTGTCTCCTTACGGAGCAAAAATGGAACTTCAGATAGGCGACCGAATGGCGCACGGGATGAGCGACCTGTCAGCCTGGGTCCGAGGGACCCTAGTTGATCGGATCTCCTGTCCAATTTTGGAAGCCTGTAGTACGCGTCCGTTCCGGAAACCAGATGATGGTCAGAGCTGTATGAAAATAACTAAATGTCGACGACGGCTAGAGCGGCAAAAGATTTTGTCCGTTCACGAATGACTTTTGGCGTCCACTCGGTCTCGGCGACCGCTTGAAGACTTCGTGGGTATTCGGATATGCGGGGCTTTAGATATGTGTTTCTTTTTAACTCAAAATCTTTATTTTGTGCAGAAGAATTTTTGCTCCTACTCAATAATACGAGGTTCCCGGAATTATGTACTAGTTCGTCAATCTCCGATTGTGAAAAAGTTGACTTCCATTCACTATCTGGAGCAGGCGACTGCGGGAGTACGTGCTCTATCGAGCGGGCTGTAAATTCACGTGGCGAGTCCAGTTCAGTTGAGGCGATCTCTGCCCGTAGTAAGAGGTACTTAGCGTATCCAGTTCCGTAGAAGTTGGCGTTTTTACAGGCGTCTCGAATGGCTTCTGTGTTCGGTTCAATGTTTTCAGCGACTGCCCGGCCAAACTTGCTACTTTCGATTGACTTCAAGATTAAAGTGTAGGATGAGTATCTCTCGTCTTTTCGGATGCTGTTGACCCAGTGTCCTAGATACATTTGCTCGAGTTTCAGTAGAAACTGGTACATCCCAGCTTGCTTATACTTCATCGCGTACAAGAGTATGCATGCCCGCCACTCATTTGCTCGGTACTCCGAAATCATAGAATAGGTCAGAGTCTTATATTTGGCGTGGTAATCGGTGTCAATCATAAAGTCGCGGGTTACGAAAAGGGACTCGTATAAATTGACGTATGTTTCCAGCGTATTTATGAAGTTCGTCCCTCTTGTGGGGCGGTTTGGTTTACTAAAAATTCGTGTGTCGAACTCATGGAGAAGGTCGCCCTCAGGCTTTTCCTGAACGTATATAAGCCGGAGGGAGTGGAACAGGCTTTCAAACTCGGCTTCGCCGATACCTTCTTCAAGATCCTCCCACTTTCGTGCGTACTCATCTCGGACTGAAGGATCTGAGATTGCAGAGGGACTAAGGTTAGCGGCCTTGAGTATATCGATTCTACGTAGCTGCTTGCCTCGATCGTTCACTACGGTGAACAGCCGGAAGGCGTCATCGAAGGTGTTCGCGGCAAGATAGATTACGACCACCCTGCGAATTATAAATTCTGCTAGTCCCTGCAGTTCACCGACACTCAGCTCTGCCAGTTTCTCGCTGAAAATGCCGGTTGCCTCAAGATACCTCCTCTCAGTACTTCCGAGAATTGAAGGAGCAGGTGAGGCGGCCCTAGTTCCGTTGTGGGTGCATACGATCCGATGGTAGGGTGCGCTGTCGCGGACGGATAGCCTAACCCTTGCCGGTATTCCAGCAAACGTGCGCTCGGGTTGCATTAATAGCTCTTGTATTTCTACCGGGTTACCGCCGATATGGTCCCGGAGGCAGGCGAGAAGAATCGACAGCGCCGTTAGGCGTTGCTGTCCGTCGACAACATCGAAATTGTTTTCTGATGTTTGGTGTAGTACCAAAGTCCCCAAAAAGTAGTCGCTATCCCGTTTGGCGGCAATAAGGTCGTCAATTAGATCCGAAAGATTGTCTTTGTCCCACGAAAAGGGCCGTTGATAGTTTGGAATCGAGAAGAAGAAGTCAGGACCGAACAACCTTCCAATATTTATTGTGTCATTCTGTAAGGTCGCCATCTGGGCTCCTCTTATCTGGCTGAATTCTTCGGGGTCGTTCATCGACCTATGGTCTTGGTTCATCCTACGGCATGGAGATCTACGCGTGGTTAGTGGAATTCTCGCGGATGTAATCCAGGTCTGTACTCTGGTGGATCTCCAATCGCGAAGGTTTATAGGAGGAAAGGTTTGCAGTGTAAGAGCTAGCCCTGCAGGAAGCGGAAATCGCAGCCCTCGTCCGCCTGGGTGACTTCGGTGACGAACAGCTTCCGATAGCCACGCTCCGGGACTACGGGTGCCGCAGGACCCATCGCCTCTTCACGCCGCGCTAGTTCCGCATCCGACACTTCCAGCTGGATCAGCCGACGGCTGACACTCAACGTGATCGTGTCGCCGGTCTGCACCAACCGTATGGGCCCGCCTACCGCTGACTCCGGCGTCACATGAAGGACCACCGCGCCGGCGGCGGTGCCGGACATCCGGCCGTCCGAGATTCGCACCATGTCGCGGACCCCCCGGGCGGCAAGCTTCTTCGGGATCGGTAGATATCCGGCCTCGGGCATCCCTGGTGCGCCGACCGGACCGATGTTCTTCAGCACCAACACAGAATCGGCGGTGACGTCGAGATCGGGATCATCGATCCGCGCGGCCAGGTCTGCCGTGTTCTCGAACACCACAGCGGGGCCGGTGTGCTCCAGCAGCGCAGGAGAGACAGCTGCCTGCTTGATGATCGCCCCACCCGGTGCCAGGTTCCCCCTCAGGAACGCGAGGCTGCCCTCCGGGTAGACCGGGTTGGACAGCGGACGGATGATGTCCTGCGGGAAACCTGGACCGGCGTCGTCAATCTCCTCACCCAGCGTTCTACCGGTCACGGTCGGCACATCCCGGTGGATCAGCGAACCCAGTTCACGCAGCACTGCGGGAACGCCGCCAGCCCGATGGAAGTCTTCCATGTAGTACTTCCCGGACGGTTTCAGATCCACCAGCACGGGCGTCTCCGTGCTCATCCGGTCCAACTGTTCCAGTGACAACCTGATCCCCAACCGACCGGCAACCGCGGTCAGGTGGATAATCGCGTTGGTGGAGCCGCCGATGGCGAGCAGCACCCGCAGCCCATTCTCGAACGCCTCCTGGGTCAGGATGGTGTCCATCTTCGTGCCGGCCGCTGCCAGGGCAACCGCCTGCGTCCCGGTCGCCTCGGCGATCCGCACCCGGTCGGCGGTGACGGCAGGAGCCGACGCCGATCCCGGCATCGCGATCCCCATCGCCTCCGTCAGGCACGCCATGGTGCTGGCCGTACCCATCACCGAGCAGGTGCCGACGCTGCCGACCAGCCGCGAGTTCACGTCGTCGATCTCTGGTTTGGAGATCTCCCCGCCCCGGAACTTGCCCCAGAACGCCCGGCAGTCCGTACACGCGCCCACCCGTTCGCCCCGGTAGCCGCCGGTCAGCATCGACCCGGTCACCAGCGAAATCGCCGGCACCCCCGCCGAGGCAGCACCCATCAGCTGGGCTGGCACGGTCTTGTCGCACCCG